>CAZFXX010000014.1:0-24173 GCA_964522985.1 uncultured Desulfobacteraceae bacterium | reverse complement strand
TTAAAGTCTACGACAATGACCTTGAAAAAGCAATGCGGATTTTAAAGAAAAAAATCCAGAATGATGGTCTTTTTAAACGCCTGAAGCTTAAAAAAAGCTATGAAAAGCCGAGTGAATATAAACGCCGTAAACAGCGTGAAGCTTTAAGACGACAGCGAATTACCGCTGCAAGAGACAGATACAGGTACAGATAAACCGAACCATAAAATTTTACCCGGCAGGTATACATTCCTGCCGGGTTTTTTTGTGAAAAAATGGAATCTGAAAATAAATACGAAAAATCTCTTCAAGCCATGTTCGGGCTCAGAAGATTCGGCATCAAGCTCGGGCTTTCAACCATCAGAAATATCCTGAAAGACATTGGCAATCCCCAGGATAAATTTAGATGCATCCATATAGCCGGGACTAACGGCAAGGGATCAATCGCTTCCAGTCTGGCATCTATTTTAAGCGCATCCGGATATAAAACAGGGCTCTATACATCCCCGCATCTTGTCCGGTTTAACGAACGGATATGCATAAACAACACGCCCATCTCCAATAAAAAGGTCGTAGGTGCCTATGAAGCGGTGAAAAAAGCCCACTTTGGATCCAGAGAACCGACATTCTTTGAATTCGCCACGGCAATGGCATTTTTTGAATTCGGCAGCAGAAATGTGGATTGGGCCATTATTGAAACCGGAATGGGCGGCCGCCTGGATGCAACAAACATTATTGATCCGGTGCTTTCCATCATATCCAACATTTCGATCGAACATAAATCCTATCTGGGCAATACAATCGCTGAAATAGCCGGTGAAAAGGGCGGCATCATCAAGGAAAAGGCCCCCGTCATCACCGCTGTGAAACAAAAATCAGCCCTCACCGTATTGAATAAAATTGCAGCGGACCGATCTGCCCCTCTTTATTGTCTCGGCCGGCAATTCAAGGTAAGAAGAAACAAAAATCAGACGTTTACCTATTTTGGCATAAAGCACACCTGGCATGGTATGCAGACCGGCCTTCCGGGAAGCCATCAGATAGATAACGCGGCCCTGGCCCTGGCCGCATGTGAGATACTGTGCCGGGGCCATGCGGTTCTCCCTCTGGATTCAATAAAAACAGGACTGTTGAAAAACATCTGGCCGGGCCGGCTTGAAGTGATATCAAAATCACCATTTATTATTTTGGATGGTGCTCACAACCTGATTGCAGCCCGAAACCTGGCAATGTTTCTATCAGGCCAGCTTAACGGCCGCAAAATAACCCTGGTGGCAGGTATGCTGGACGACAAACCCTACACCGCCATGCTGAAAAGCCTCTTGCCGATATGCAGCCGGGTCATATTGACCCGGCCTAAGATCAACCGCGCCCTCCCGACAGACACGCTGAATGCCGCTGCCCGACAGATAACACCCCATATCACCCAGATTGATGATGTGGGAAAAGCCGTACGGTACGCCATCCAAACGGCCGCACCCGATGAAGTCGTGTGTATCGCCGGATCGCTTTATGTGGTGGGAGAAGCCAAGGAAGCCTTTGAAACGCATCCCGATATTCTCTACGGGCTAAAATAGCATTTTCAGGCTTGACTTATGAGCTCTTATCCATTATTTACAGATACAAATCGTGCGCCCGTAGCCCAGGGGATAGGGCGTCAGCCTCCGGAGCTGAAGATCGCAGGTTCGAATCCTGCCGGGCGTACCATTTCTTTCTTACCTTTTCTACCGGCCCGGTTTTTTTCATTTAGCAGGCTCCCACAAAAATAGATGGGTATTTTTGGATATTCAGGCATCCTGCTAACATTACTTATTTACATCTGCCTGATTTTGTAACCAAAGGATGATTTTCTTCACCCAAAGCGACTTTTGAAATAAGGCAAAACCGGCAAGGACAATATGCTTGTCCTTGCCGCCATCCATCAATTAATTTTGTTTTTAAAATCAATTCTCAGAGAAAGAATGCGGATATGTTTTCCCAAGCCATCGTTCGAACACCATGCAAAAACCTGGTCAACGGCATCACCTCCGCCAATCTTGGAAAACCCAATTATACCCGGGCCCTTTCACAGCATCAACACTACATCGATGCTCTGAAACAATGCGGACTTAATGTCACCATACTGGGGCCGGATGAAGCCTATCCGGATTCCACTTTTGTTGAAGACACGGCCCTGGTAACACCCCGCTGCAGCATCGTCACAAACCCCTGGGCCGTCTCCCGCAAAGGAGAAATTGAAGCCATCGCAACTGTGCTCAACAAGTTGGATCGACCCGTCAAACGAATTGAGGCGCCGGGCACTTTAGATGCCGGAGATGTGATGATGGTCGGCAGTCACTACTACATCGGGTTGTCCGAACGTACCAATGCCGAAGGGGCCCGGCAACTGACGGCCATATTAAACGATCACGCCATGACCGGGTCCATTATAAATATGGTGTGGTGACAGTGAATGTATCGGAATTTCAGAAAATAGACGGCGGGTTGAGCTGACTTTCCCTGCGGTTCTGATACCAGATTCCAGCCATGATGTCATATGCCCCATGCATCCGCCCGTCATATTGTCAGCCCCTGCTTGTTTCACTCCCGGATAGATTTTTCAGCACCGGTTTCAACTCGTTTTCGGATGTTTGATCCCGGCGGAATAGACGTATTTGCCTGTCAATCCGGATGCATCGGCTTGCATTTTTTAAAAGCCGTGATTATAATATTTCCATGAAAACAAACAACGAAAAAATACCCAATCCACAAGAGATTGAAAAGGAAATCGGTGAATTTTTATCCAAAAAATTCGGCGACAGTGTAAAGCTCAGTCATTCGATGATGGTGCCCATGGAAAATTCGGCCAAAACAGACAAGACACCACCGGGCCAGGGCAAATCGATCGAATTTGATATAAAACCGGAAGAACTGATTGTCTATCTGGATCAGTATATTATTAGACAGCATAATGCCAAAGCCGTCCTTTCCACCAAAATATGTACGCATTTCAACCGTATCAAGCATGCGAAAACCGATTCCGCCCACCATCTGAACATGGTGGGCGGTATAAAAAACAACATCCTGATGATAGGCCCCACCGGAGTTGGAAAAACCTACATGATCAAACTCATCGCCCAAAAAATCGGCGTTCCCTTTGTCAAAGGTGATGCCACCAAGTTCAGTGAGACCGGATATGTGGGTGGTGATGTCGAGGACCTGCTAAGGGACCTGGTTCGTGAAGCCGACAATGATATCGATCTGGCCCAGTGCGGTATTATCTATATAGACGAAATCGATAAAATCGCCTCAAGCCGAAATCTGATCGGTGCGGATGTGTCCCGCACCGGGGTTCAGCGGGCACTCCTAAAACCCATGGAAGAGACGGATGTTGACCTGAAAGTCCCTCATGATCCCATTTCCATGATTCAGGAAATCGAACGTTTTCGCAAAACCGGCCAGCGTGAAAAAAAAACGGTAAACACAAAAAACATTCTGTTTATCATGAGCGGGGCCTTCCATGATCTCGGAGCCATTATCAAAAAGCGAATCACCCATCAGCGCATCGGATTTGGGGCCGGTGTCAAAAATTCAGTTCCCCCTTTTGATATCCTGCAGCATGTTAAAACCGAAGACTTGATTCAGTTCGGGTTTGAATCCGAATTCATCGGACGGCTTCCGGTTACCGCAATTTTTGAGCATCTCTCACAAGAGGATCTGTTTCAAATTCTGCAAATGCCCAACAATCCAATCATTTTGAGCAAAAAACTGGATTTTGCAGCCTATGGAATTGATATCAAATTTGATATTAGGGCCCTTCACATGCTGGCCAAAAACGCGTCTGAAGAAAACACCGGCGCCCGGGGCCTGGTCAACGTCGTTGAAAAGGCCCTGCTGGACTTCGAAAAAAAACTCCCCTCGACCAGCGTGCAAAAATTCCCGGTAACACCTGCCGTTATTGAACATCCCGGGAAAACACTGACCGCTATGATTGGGGCAATGCCCCTATCCGCAACCGCGGAAAGTTACGAAAAACTCTGTCTTGCTGAAAAAAAATATATCAGGCAATATGTCGAATCCAACCGCAAAAGCCTGAGCGCCAGATATCATCTTACGCTGACACCACCTCGAATCAACAGTGTTGCCGCCCTGTACTGCAACCAAATCATGGATATCGGCAGCGCTATCAAAAAAATTAAATCCTTTTATGATGAAATTAAAACAATTGAGCTCAATTTTTTAAAAAATTTTGATATCAACATTGTACTGGAAGAAGATGCCGTCGATTTTTTGATCGGCCAGGTCATAAATACTGAAACCGTGCTTGACCACCTGTACTCCAGACTCGTATCTGATTTTAAACTGGGCCTTAACCTTATCCGGGAAAAGACCGGAAGAAACCGTTTTTTTATAACCGGAAAGGCCCTTTCAGACCCGGAATCCTTTATTAACACCCTTATCAAAGATGCGCTAAAGGATTTACCACCTGATTAATTTGGGGGAAAATACCGTCAAATTTTAACCACATATTGTTTTTGACCAGACAATCGACGGCCTGATCTATCCGGCTGTCGAGTCCATGCTCTGAGAGGAAAAAAATTAAAAATGATCGGGATATCTAAACTTTACTGCGGTACTGTTGAACCGTCCGATGCATTGCGCTACGGACGCCAGTCAAAAAAACTGCCTTCTCATCTGCTCCAGTTCTCCAGTGATAAACGCCCGGTGATCGTGTGGAACATCACCCGAAGATGTAACCTGAAATGTATTCACTGCTATGCCCAGGCCAAAGACATCTTCTTTAAAAATGAGCTTTCCACAGATGAGGGAAAGGCGCTCATCGACGACCTGGCTGCCTTTGGATCCCCGGTACTGCTTTTTTCCGGCGGCGAACCCATGATACGCCCGGACCTCCCTGAGCTGGCCGAGTATGCAGTCAAAAAAGGCATGCGGGCCGTCATCTCCACCAACGGGACATTGATCACAGCCGAAAAAGCACGCATTCTCAAGGAGATCGGCCTTTCGTATGTGGGGATCAGCCTGGATGGAATGGAAGATGTTCATGACCGCTTCAGGGGGGTAAAAGGGGCCTATAAAAAAGCCCTGGAGGGCATCATAAACTGCCAGGCAGCAGGCATCAAGGTGGGGTTGCGCTTTACCATCAACAAACATAATGTCGACGAAATCCCCAGTATTTTTGGTCTTCTGGAGACGATGGACATCCCACGGGTGTGTTTCTACCATCTGGTCTATGCCGGACGTGGCTCAGAACTGGTTGAAGAAGATCTGACCCATGCGGAATCGAGAAAAGCGGTGGACCTGATTATGGATCTCACCAAAAAGCTTCATGATAAAGGTAAATTCATGGAAGTCCTGACCGTGGACAACCATGCCGATGGACCGTATGTGTATCTCAGGCTCCTGAAGGAAGATCCGGAAAGGGCGGCCAAGGTCCTGGAACTGCTGAAAATGAATGAGGGCAACAATTCGGGACGGGGGTTCGGATGCGTCAGCTGGGACGGGGCGGTTTATGCCGACCAATTCTGGCGGCATTACAGTTTCGGCAATATCCGGCAGCGCCCTTTTTCCGAAATCTGGACAGATCTGTCCGAACCTTTGATGAAAAAACTCAAGGAAAAGAAAAAATATATCACCGGCCGCTGCGCCACCTGCCGGTGGCTGGACATCTGCGCAGGCAACTTCAGGGTGCGTGCCGAAGCGGTTTCCGGTGATGTCTGGGCCCCTGATCCGGCCTGTTACCTGACCGATGAAGAGATCGCCTGACCCACAGGAACCATTTAAAGCCGCCAATTTAAAATATCAGAAAGGAACCCTATGCTATTTCCAGACTACCGCCCCAGACGCCTGCGCCAAACCGACGCATTTCGCCGCATGATTCGTGAAACCGTGCTTACTGTGGATGATTTAATTCTGCCGCTTTTCGCCATAAATGGCAAATCAATCAAAAACCCGATCCCCTCCATGCCCGGGCATTACCAGTTGTCCATTGACAATCTTGTCAAAAAGGCCAAAGAGGCCTTTGAACTGGACATCCCGGCCATTATGCTCTTTGGGCTGCCGGATCGTAAGGACCCTTTAGGGACACGTGCCTATGCAAAAGACGGGATCGTCCAGAAAGCGGTTAAAGCCGTTAAAAACAAACTGCCGGATCTGATGGTGATCACCGATGTGTGTCTGTGCCAGTACACGGATCACGGCCACTGCGGCGTAATTGAGCACCAGATGGTTGATAACGATGCCACGCTGGACCTGTTGGCACGTACGGCCCTTTCGCATGCCCGGGCCGGTGCCGACATGGTGGCGCCTTCCGATATGATGGATGGGCGGGTGGCTGAAATCCGCAACGCTCTGGATGAAAATAATCTGTATACCATTCCCATCATGTCCTATGCCGCCAAATACTGCTCTGCATATTATGGGCCCTTCCGCCAGGCGGCTGATTCCGCCCCCCAGTTCGGAGACCGACGCACTTATCAAATGGACCCTGCCAATGCAGTGGAAGCCATTCGGGAGGTGACCATGGATATCGAAGAAGGCGCCGACATCATCATGGTAAAACCGGCCCTGCCGTATCTGGACATTGTCTGCCGGGTCAGACAGGAGATCGACCTTCCGGTGGCCGCCTACAATGTCAGCGGTGAATATGCCATGATCAAGGCTGCTGAAAAAATGGGGTGGATAGACGGCCCAAAGGTCATGCTGGAAACCCTCACATCCATCAAGCGAGCCGGTGCGGACATGATTCTGACCTATTTTGCCGTTGAAACAGCCAAAATACTGGGAGGAAGGGCCTGATTTATGCAGACAGAAAAAACTACACCTTTGGCCAACGGTCATTCCAGACACGCTGAAAAAAAATCAAAACTGCGCCTTGTGGCCTGGGAAACCACCCGCAACTGCAACCTGTCCTGTGTGCACTGCCGGGCATCGGCTACCAACGGCCCCTATGTGGGCGAACTGGACACAAATGCCTGTTTTCAACTTCTGGATCAGATTGCGCTGGTGGATGATCCCATCATTATCCTCACCGGCGGCGAGCCCCTGCTGCGTCCCGACATATTCGATATTGCCCGATACGGTACGGACAAGGGGCTGCGCATGGTGATGGCCCCAAACGGCACCCTTGTCACCAGGCAAGCGGTTACCAGAATGATTTCAGCCGGCATCCGGCGCATCAGCATCAGTCTGGACGGCGCTACAAGGGAAAGTCATGACAAATTCAGGGGCGTTGACGGTGCCTTTGAAGGCGCGCTTAACGGCATCCGGATGGCCCGTGAAGCCGGCCTTGAATTCCAGATCAATACGACTGTCACCAAAACCAACCTGGACCAGATTCAACGAATTCAGGACCTGGCCGTCGAGCTGGGGGCCGCGGCCCATCACATTTTTTTACTGGTTCCCACCGGGCGCGGCAAATATATCGTGGACCAGGAAATTTCAAGTGCCGAATATGAAGAAACCCTCAACTGGTTTTACGATCAGCGCGAAAAGACCCCCATGCAGTTAAAGGCCACCTGCGCACCCCACTATTACCGGATACTCAGACAGCGGGCAAAATCAGAAGGCAAAACCGTTACGTTTCAAAGCCATGGACTGGATGCCGTTACCCGGGGATGCCTGGGCGGTACGGGGTTCTGTTTTATATCCCATACCGGTATTGTCCAGCCCTGCGGTTTTCTGGACGTAAAGTGCGGAGATGTAACGACCGGGTCATTCGCCGATATCTGGCATCATTCAAAGGTGTTTCTGGCGTTACGGGATTATGATAATTTAAAGGGCAAATGCGGCCGGTGTGAATATAAAGCGGTCTGCGGCGGATGCCGGGCGCGGGCATTTGAAGCCACCGGCGATTTTCTGGCTGAAGAACCGCTCTGCAGCTATGAACCGGCTCTGAAATGATGCGTTTGAATGTGGATGGCGGCATATACCGGCAACCGTGAACGATTACGCCTTCAATTAACTGACGAGGGCCTTTCAAAGTTGACGGAGACGATTTTGGAGACCCCCTTTTTTTCCATGGTGATGCCGAAAAGGGTGTCGGCGAATTCCATGCTGCGTTTATTATGGGTAATCAATATAATCTGAGATTTTTCTCCGATGATTTTGAGAAGCTCGTTAAAACGGAAAATATTGGCTTCGTCCAGGGGCGCGTCGATTTCATCCAGAAGACAAAATGAAGCGGGTTTGATCAAAAAAATGGAAAAAACAAAGGCAATGGCGGAAAGGGCCTTTTCCCCCCCGGACAAAAGGCTCATGCGGGTCAGCTTTTTACCCGAAGGCTGAATCATGAATTCGACACCGGTTTCAAGGGGCTTATCCGGCCGGGTCAATACCAGATTGGCGTTCCCCCCGTTAAAAAGGCGCGGAAAGACTTCGCTGAGTTTTTCATTGACCCGGGCAAATGTTTCCATAAATTTTTTCTGGGTAATTTTATTTATCCTGCGGATCACCCGGTTCAGGCCATCTATGGCTTTAACCAGATCATCCCGCTGTTCGGAAAGAAAATCAAACCGCTCCTTGAGCTTTTCATATTCACCGATTGCGCTCAGGTTAACTTCCCCGATGCCGGCTATCTTTTTGTTCAGGCCGGCCAGCCTTTCTTTTAATTCGGCCTCGGAAAGGCCTTGTGCCATGTCTTTGGATTGACTCCGCCAGTCGCTGTCGAATCTGAATCGGGATAGCTGTCGGTGATAGCGTTCCTCGATACGGCTTTCAATGGCATCACGTTTTATCTCCTGCTGAGAATGCTCAACTTCAAGAATCCGTATTTTCTGCAGTGTTTTTTCACGCCGGGTCCGGATACCCGAGATCATTTCGTCATTTTCATGAAGCACGGCATCAATTGACTGATAGTCTGCTTCATTTTGTTCCAGATCTTTATTAAGCTTATTAAATGCATCATACAAGCCGGCCAGGGCGTGTTCAGTATCCTGAATTTTCCGGTAACCGCTGTTTTTTTTCTTCCTTTTTATGTCAAGTTCCCGGATGAGACCGTCAAGTCTGCCGATTCCGTCATCCCTGAATTCTTCAAGCCGGGAAAGGGTATTACGGCTGTTTTCCAGCTTTGCCGTCAGAGCGGTAAGATCAAGCTGAAGATCAACGCTCTTGCGATTAAACGTTTCCATTTCAACCGTCGCACGGCTGATTTCACCGGTGGTGCAAACTACCTTGGCCTGGGCGTCTTTAACCTCCCGCTCAATCTTAATCAGGATCCTGCTGTTTTTTTTGATTTCCCGGTCGATATCGTCCTCTTCACCTGAAAGCTGTTCCTGTTCCAGTTGTGTGACTTCAAGACGGCTGCGGGCGTGCTTTAAATCTTCGGTGGTTTTATAAAGCACTTTTTCAGCTTCCATTATCTCCCGGGCCACCGTGTTTTTTCCCATGACCTGACGCTGGTAATCGCTTTCAGCCAGACGCACCTGTTCTTCCAGTTTTTCCTGGATGTTACGGGCCGACGCCTGCTTTTCCCCCAGACGGGCCAACTGATCCCGGACCTCTTTGAGTTCCTGCTTCTTGGCCAGTATCCCGCTCATTTTATCCCGGCTGCCCCCGATAATCAGGCCCCGGCTTGAAATGACATCCCCCTGTTCGGTAACAATGGGCTGTGATACGCCGTTTTTATTCCATAGGGCCAGCGCATCAGTCAGATTGGTGGTAACGATCACATGCCCTATAAGGGCTTTTGCAACGGTCTCATAGCCGGATCTGACGGAAATATGATCCAGAAGATATTCGGCCCTATCCGACTTTTCCAAGACACTGCCGCCAAAAGACTTCAGCGTGGACAGGGGGATAAAACCGCTTCGGCCCGCCTGATGGGTCTGAAGGTAGTCAATGGCTTTAAGGCCGGTTAGCTGGTCTTTCACCAGGATATATTGCAACGATTCTCCCAGCACGGCTTCAGTTGCCGCGGCAAAGACCGGTTCCGGTTCAAGGATGTCGGCCAGCAGGCCCAGTATATTGTGCATGCCGATAGCCGCCTCGTGCTCACAGGCCTGCCCGGCTGCCTGAACCGATTCTTTTTTCTTCAAAATTGCCCGAACCCCGTCTTTATACCATTCAAAATTGTCCGCCATCTTTTTTAAGGCGGAATATTGTGAACGGACGTTGTTGTGTTCAAGGGTCAGGGTCTGGACCGTCTTAATCTGGCGGCCCAGGGTGCCGGATTTTTCCGACAGGTCTTTTTGCATGGCCTTAATCTGCCGATCCAGCGCTTTGATATCATTTTTGGCTTGATCGAACCGGTCCCCGACGGCTTGTTTTTGTTTTTCGGCTTCCGCGGCCTTACGGCCGGCCATGACCACTTCTTCATCGATTCTTTTCAAACGACGATTGATGTTTTCACGACTGCCGACGGCGTTTTGGGATATATTTTTATAACGGGCCTCCAGGGCCACCCGGTCCATCAATTTTTTTTTGGCATCATCAAGGGTCCTGTTTAAACGGGAAAGGTCTTCTGTTATTCCGCCGGAATTTTTTTGTTCCTGCGTGATGAGCTTACGAACCGTGTTGATTTTCTCGTTCAGTTCACTGTTTTGCTCCCTGGCCTGGTTGATTTCGGCAATCATTTTTTCATTTTGAGATTCAAGTTCACTTTGCCCGGATTCGATACCTTCAATCTCAGATGTAAGCCGTGTGATCTCCCGGGCCAGGTGAACCAGATCGTTTTCCTGCCGGTCAATCTGGCGCTGCTTTTCATGACTGTCTGATTTTTGTCCGGCAATCTGCTGGTTTTTTTGCCGGCGTTCAAGCTTGATCGCCTCAACGGCGGCATCCAGTTTTTTAAGCCGGGTGGTATGGGCCAGGTCGGTATCGTTCAACTCTGTTAGAAGATGTTTAATTTTTAAAATTTGATCGGCGCAGCAATCATGTCGGCCGAGCGCCAAAAGAATATCCATCTCCCGGATCTGATGACGGGTGGTCTGGTAAATTTCAGCCTTGCGGGCCTGGCGTTTAAGACCGGCCATGTGGCGTTTAATTTCAGTAATGATATCCGCAATCCGAAGCAGATTCTGCTGTGTTGCATCGACTTTTCGCAAGGCTTCTTTTTTACGGGCTTTATAGCGGGTAACCCCTGCGGCCTCCTCAACAAAAAAACGTCTTTCATCGGGACCGGCCTCGGTTATGGCGCCGATGTTGCCCTGCTGAATCACCGCATACGATTTGGTTCCCATGCCGCTGCCCATGAAAATATTGTGAAAATCTTTCAACCGGCAGGGTTGTTTGTTCAAAAAATAGGCACTTTCACCCGAGCGGTACAACCGCCGGGTCAGCATAATTTCGGTAAAATCCTTGAGTTCTTCAGGGGCCGACCCATTATCATTGAGGAGCGTTAAGGAAACTTCCGTCATGTTCAACGGGGCCTTACCGTCCGTACCGGCAAAAATGATATCTTCCCTTGATTTGCCGCGCAACTGCTTCACGCTCTGTTCGCCCATGACCCACCGCAGGGCATCGATGATATTGCTCTTGCCGCAACCGTTAGGGCCCACGACCGCTGAAATTCCACCGGGAAAGGATATGCTGGTTTTGTCCAGAAAGGACTTGAAGCCGGAAATCTGCAGGCTTTTTAATTTCACGCGTTTAATTCTCCTGATATAGCTCTCATGTGTATTTTTATAATTTAGCAGAACATATCCGGTTTGTAAAGGTAAAAAACACAACTGGGCGTATATTTTTCAATTTAACACACAATATATTGTGTAAAATTCGACATTCTTTGTTTACCGGTTTACATTTTTTTTAAAAAGACATGTGGCTGCCTGATAGTTTAAATCCGGAACAAGCCATCTTGTCCGTCGTATAGCCGGTTAGGGGTGGTGATTGTTATTGACACCAAAGAACTCCCTTTTGTATAAGTTGCAGGACATTAACCAAAATCAAATAATCAACAAAACACTTAGGAGGGATCTATGCAAAAAGATACGGCTACCCGGTTTTCAAATATCTTAAACCACCCGGATGTACGCACGGCCACTGACAATATCAACCGTAACCTTACTGATCGACGCAGCTTTGGTATTCAGGAGTGCCCGATTTTTGCCGATCCTTTCAGTGTACTGGAAAATGATTCTCAGTATAAGTTTACACTGGACCGGGAGGCCTGCCGCCAGTTGCCCGATATTATCGAAAACCCGGTGCAGAAAATTTTAGGCAAAAATTCCGTGACGGAATCGGTAAAAAATATTTTCAACAAAAAAAGAAATATCGGGATCGTATTTTCCGGAGGACCGGCACCCGGGGGTCATAACGTGATTGCCGGTCTTTATGACGCCGCTAAAAAAGTCAACCCTGAAAACCGGATTTTCGGTTTTCTTTTAGGGCCGGACGGCATCATTGAAAATGAAGTGATCCAGCTCACCGATGCTGTTGTCGATGCCCACCGCAACCTGGGCGGCTTCTGCATGATCAAGACCGGGCGAACCAAAATCGACACCGCCGGGAAGATGGCGCTGTCCCGGGCAACCTGCCTCGAACTCAACCTGGATGCCGTGGTGGTTGTAGGCGGCGATGATTCAAATACCAATGCCGCTTTTCTGGCTCAGGAACTCAAAGATGACGGCATTCAGGTCATCGGCGTACCCAAGACCATTGACGGTGATATCCAGGTAAGAGATGACACCGGGAAAATACTATGCGCCATGTCATTCGGGTTCCACACAGCGGCCCTGGCATTTTCCAAATCCGTCGGCAACCTGTGCACCGACTGCAGTTCAGATGTCAAGTACTGGCATATATGCAAGGTCATGGGGCGTGTCGCCAGTCACCTGGCCCTTGAAACCGCATTGCAGACACATGCCAACCTGACCCTTATCGGCGAGGATCTGGCCGATTATTTAGACAACGACAGGATCGACAACGAAAAAAAGATTGACTATTCCGCATATGGCATGACCCTGCGGCATCTGTCACGGGTTATCTGCGACAGTATTGTACGTCGGGCCGCCGTTGGGAAAAATTACGGTGTTATTGTCATTCCGGAAGGCGTATTGGAATTTATCAATGAAATCCAAGTATTTATCATTAAACTCAGTACGATTATCGCGCAGTACAACAAGACGCATGATAAAGACTTCCATGCATCCTTCCCACTGCTTGACGACAAACTGGAGTATCTGCGGCGCCTGGTCAGGGGAATCCGCTCGGATACCGCTTTTGGTATCTGGAATGCGCGCGATGATGGACTGTTCAATGATATCCCGGCCTTTTTTCAGGAAGGGCTCCTCATGGAAAGGGACAGCCACGGCAATTTCCAGTTTTCACAGGTTGAAACCGACAAGGTATTGATGGGGCTTGTGGTGGACTATCTTGACATTATAAAAGAAAAAGGTGAATACCGGATAGGAATCCATCGGGCCTATTTCAAAAAAATCATGGGAAAGGCAGGGTTTGATCCGGATACCATTGGTCCGGTTTTGTTTGAAAACTATGACAAAGATGTTGAGTTTCTACTCACCCATGGAAATATTATTTCCGTTAAAACACTGGCAAAGGCGCTTGTGAACGCCGAAATAATCAACGAGGGGTCACAAATCCCGGCGGCAATTGAAAAAATCTATAAAAAATCAGTCCCAAAATTCAAAACCCAGACCCATTTTTACGGCTATGACGGCCGCGGCAGCGACCCCACGACATTCGATGCCACCTATACCTACAACCTGGGGCTGACGGTGTTCAGCCTGATTGCCAATGGCGCCACCGGGCAGATGGCGGCCATCCGCAATCTGGAAAAAGGATTTTCACAATGGGAGCCCATCGGTATTCCCATTGCACCGTTGATGCACCTTGAAGAAAGAAAAGAGAAACTGGCCCTGGTGCTGGAGAAAAGCATTGTGGATGTGGATCTGGCCGCATTTAAGGTAGTGAAGGCCAATTGGGAGAAATGGCTGGCGGCTTCACCCGGAGAAGACAACTACAGGCGCCCGGATGCCATCCGCTTGTCTAAGATAAATGATGCCGACATGCCCTTGACGCTGAAGCTGAATGCACTTGATTATTCGTGATCAAAATTCAAACCCTATTTACATCTTATTAAACAGGAAACAAAATGGCATTAAACTGGATCAAAAGGAAAAAAAAGAATACGGCTGCAGATCCGCCGCCTGAAGTCCAGGCGGCCGGCCCCCTGTCAGTTCCTGAAATAAAACCGGACAGTGTTGACGACATTCCCTTGCCGGCATCCGAGGGGGAAACCAAGATAGAAATCGAGCCAAAATCCGAATCCGAGATAGCGCCTGAGCCTGTGATAGACCCTGAGCCAAACCCCGATAAATCCAGGGCATCGACCGGTTTTTTCAGTCGTTTAAAAAAAGGACTGGCCAAGACCCGTAAAATACTGAATACGGATATTGACGATCTTTTCTCAATACGGCGCAAGGTGGATGATGAACTGCTGGAGGAACTCGAAGAACTTTTGATCACCTCGGACATCGGCGTCGGCACGTCCATGGACCTTATCGAAAAAATCTCCAGGCAGTCGGCAAAGATTTCCACTGCCGACCAGTTAAAAGATATCCTGAAAAAGGAAATCTGTGCGCTTTTTAATCAATCCGAAAAAAAGGCCCCGGAAGCAGGGCCCACACCCCGGGTGATCCTGGTCGTAGGCGTCAATGGCGTGGGTAAGACAACCACCATCGGCAAACTGGCCTCCCGTTTTACAGCCCGGGGCCAGAAGGTTCTCATCGCCGCCGCCGACACGTTCCGGGCCGCTGCCGTTGAGCAGCTTGCCATATGGGCCGATCGGTCCGGCGCAGATCTGGTAAGACACCGGGACGGGGCTGATCCGGCCGCCGTTGCCTTTGATGCGGTGGAAGCAGCCCAGGCCAGAGCGTGTGATATCGTGCTGGTGGATACGGCCGGAAGGCTGCATACAAAAGTCAACCTCATGGAAGAATTGAAAAAAATAAAACGAAGCATCGCAAAGGTGCTTCCCGATGCCCCCCATGAGATTCTTCTCGTCCTGGATGCCACCACCGGCCAGAATGCCCTGTCCCAGG
Source organism: uncultured Desulfobacteraceae bacterium (assembly GCA_964522985.1). GTDB lineage: Bacteria > Desulfobacterota > Desulfobacteria > Desulfobacterales > 4572-123 > 4572-123. The sequence goes on along the minus strand of CAZFXX010000014.1, from coordinate 9,198 downwards.
CCAATCTGTTTAACGATGCCATCGATATCACATCCCTGGCGTTGACCAAGCTGGACGGCACGGCCAAGGGCGGAATTGTCGTCGGCATCTGCAACAGCCTTGACATTCCCCTGCAGTATATCGGGGTCGGTGAAAGCATCAATGATCTGCAGGATTTTGACCCGATCACCTTTGTGGATGCACTCTTTTAGAGCAGGAGCGACTCCACAAGTTTTTATTATTCACGATTCAATTGGGTTCCGGCTTGTCCGGGCATGACATGCCATCTATGAGTTCAGGATTGTCGTCATCGTGGGCGCATCAACGTTGCCCCGCTTAAAATGACGCCGATCCGGTCCCCCCTGGGGATCACGGAACGGCTCAGCAATACCGCCAGACCAAGGGCACCGGACGGCTCTACCACGAGCTTCATCCGGTAAAACAAAAATTTAACGGCATCTACAATGGCCTGCTCGGATACCGTTTTCATATCATCCACGTACTCCAGCACCAGGGGAAAAGTGATTTTACCCAGGGAAGCCGAACGGGTGCCGTCAGCAATGGTGGGCGGGTTTTTCACGGCAAGCAGCGTTCCCGTTTGAAATGACCGGGTGGCATCGTCTGCCAGTTCCGGTTCAATACCGATGGTGCGACAATTGGGTGACATGGCTTTTGCGGTAATTGCCGAACCGCTCAGCAGCCCGCCGCCGCCGCAGGGAACCAGCAGCATATCCGGATCACCCAGCGCCTCGAACATTTCCAGGGCCGCGGTTCCCTATCCTGCGATGACATCCAAATGGTCAAAGGACGGAATCATCGCATAGTTGTTTTTCGCCTGCAGGTCCTTTGCAACCACCTCGCGATCTGTTTGTTCGATATCATATCCAACAATATGCCCGCCATAGCCTTTTGTGGCGACCCGTTTGGTTGCCGGGGCATTTTCCGGCATCACGATGGTTGTCCGGATATTCAACATGTGCCCGACAAAAGCCACGGCCTGGGCATGATTTCCCGAAGAATAGGTGATCACCCCTTGTGCTTTCTCCGCTGCCGTAAGCGTAGACATGCTGTTGAAGGCCCCGCGAAACTTGAAGGCCCCGACTTTCTGAAAATTTTCGCACTTGAAATACACCTGTGCCCCCACCAGGCGATTTAATGTCCTGGATGTTACGATGGGTGTTACATGCGCATATCCTGTCAACCGTTTTTTAGCCGCCTGTACCTGTGCAAACATTTTTTACCTCATCTTCCATTGTCCATTGTGGGTTCATGTACCATCTGCCGGTCTCCGTGATAATATTAAAAGATATAAATAATTCAGCCTCTTAAATCAAGGGGATTCTGCCGGGAAAAGAATTTAGAGCCGGTTATGCCATGATGGACAGGGGTAACCTCCGGCCGGGAAGCTTGCCACTGTTGCACGTCTGATAATTTGCCCTGCACCCGGTAATTTTATTGCTGTTTTCGTAAAATCCTGATAATTTTATGCATTTTTCATGATAAACCAGAAACAGTTTACACTTTGTCGATTTTGCATCCCGGCAGTGAAATTTGAACCCTGGAACCTGAAACTTGTAACTCACAATGGACATAACAACTATTTTTTTCATCGCAGCGGCCCTTGCAATGGATGCATTTGCCGTTGCCGTCACCGCCGGTTTTCAGATCAAGGCGTTAAATTATCGGCATATTTTCAGGCTGTCGTGGCATTTCGGTCTGTTCCAGGCCCTGATGCCGGTTATCGGCTGGTTTTCCGGACGGGCGGTTGTCGCCTGTATTGAAAAATATGACCACTGGGTAGCCTTTCTCCTGTTGTTGTGGATCGGTGTCAACATGATCAGGGAATCGTTTGACACGGATACAGACAAAAAGCGACAGGACCCCACAAGGGGTTTGCGGCTGGTTGTTCTTTCGGTTGCCACCAGCATCGATGCTCTTGCAGTAGGCTTTACCCTGGCTGCACTGAATGTACCGATTCTGCTTCCGGTCGTCATCATCGGTTGTGTGGCGCTTCTGTTTACCTGGTTGGGCCTGGCTCTGGGGCATTGTTTTTTATCCTCTGAAAAACTCGGGAAAAAAGCGGAACTGCTCGGCGGAACAATCCTCATCCTCATCGGCATAAAAATTTTGTTCGAGCACAACGTTTTTTAAGCAGTTTGATATTCATATAACGCCTGCCTTTGGAAAACGCTTATAATTTATTTTTTCTTTGACCGCCAGATACAATTAATTATATGTTTTTTGATCGTAACGACTCAGGTTGTCAGGTTGAAGGTTGAAGGTTGGAGGCTGTGAGGAAAAAGCGCCATCACATGCCGCCAAAGTACGGCAATCGTGTTTGCTGACCCCTTCAGCCTTCAGTCTAACCAGGTCAGGAGGTATGGAAAATGAAAGAAGTCCGCAGAAAAGACCGTGCTATCACGGAAGAGGAAGCCATCGCTTTATTGTACAGGGCGGAATATGGCGTGTTGTCCACGGTTACTCAAAATGGAAAACCCTATGGTGTGCCGCTGAATTTTTGTATAATTGACCACTGTATATATTTTCATTGTGCGGTTGAAGGACAGAAAATTGACAACATCAGACAAAATAAATCCGTCTCGTTTTGTGTTGTGGGAGATACAGAGATATTGCCTGATAAATTCGGCACAAAATATGAGAGTGTAATCGTTTCAGGCGAGGTTGAAGAAGTATTTGATGTAAATAAGCAGCGCGCTATGGAAGGCGTATTGCATAAGTACGCCCCAGAATTTTTTAGCGAAGGGATAAACTATATCGGGGAGTTAAGAGAAAAAATCAGCGTATTTAAAATTATCATTCACAAAATAACGGGTAAGGCGCGAAGACAATGACTGTTGCCTGAAGAATCGGTACCTGGAACCTGACATTTTTCACGAGTCCATCAAATTTGATAAGATCCTCATACTGCGTTAGAAGTTATATCCGTGGGAAAAACAAGGCGAGTGTATAATGGTTACCATCCATGGAAAACAGGCGTTAAAGCAACAGCTTGTCACTTGTTTGAAAGGTGACAAGCGCATCCGGAGAATCATCATTTTGGCTCTTTTCTTGATTCGGAGGACCCGGCATTGTCATGATAAACGGGCTTATCATCGCCAACATGCTTTACCAGATGGTGTGGGTCGCCGTTATTACCTACCTGGAATGGTTCTGGCTGGTTCGCAACTACCCCCGCATCCTGGCCTCTTTCATCTTTTGCACACCGCTTTTCGGTGTCCTGGCCGGTGGATGGATACTCAATGAACCGATCACAGGCAAGCTGCTGCTGGCCCTTTTCTCGATGGGGTTTGGTACCTATCTGGTAAACCGTCCTGATGCAAAATCACGGCTGCTCAAGGGCTGAACGGTTACCCTGGGAGAGGAGAAAAATTGGGGACAGGGTGATAAGGATTATAAAGGATAGCAAGCTGTCCCCGCAACTCTCACCAGATTTCTGCCCAGGTCTACCTGTCCCCGGACCTACCAGGGGTTGAGGTAACTATTCATCATTGCAAAAAGTGTGGAATCCTGACAAAAAAGACGGGCTGATGCGGCTCTATTCAATCTGCAAGGAAGTTGAGACCTATGGACTCGAACACTGAACCGGGAATGTTCGCCAACATACCGGAGATCATTGCCAGACACCGGATCTTCTATGCGGTGGTCCTGCTTGTGGCCACCATTGCAGCGGGCGCCGGCATCCCGCGGTTGACCATCGACATGTCCACAGAATCGTTTTTTCTTGAAAATGACCCGGTCAGGATTACCTACCAGCAGTTCCGCAGACATTTCGGCTCCGATGAATTTATCTTTATCGTCTACCGGGCCAGAGACGGTGATGTCTTTTCCAGCCGATCCCTCGATGCCCTGGCTGGCATCCATGGAAAGCTTGAGGCTGAATCCGACGCCCACCAGGACAACCCCGACGCTCCATTTGGCCGGATCACGGACGTCACCAGCCTGATCAACGTCAGCTACCTGGAAGTGGATAATGACACCCTTCGATCCCGGGATTTTTTAAGCAAAACACCACCGAAATCCGCCGTTGACAGGGCCAGACTGAAAAAGCAGGCTCAGGACCACCCCAGCTACATCCCCTCTATGCTGAACCAGCGGGGAGATTTTGCCGTCATCATCATCGACACCAACCTGGGCGCCACTGTCCCGTCCGTGGGCACTGACGTGGCAGATCTCATCAAAGAAAATGCCTTTGAAGACAGCCCCGGTGTAGAAGATGTGCCCCCGGAATTCATCCGCCCCAATTTATGGGACTACCAGGTCATCACCAATGCGCTCCAGGAACTGGTGGATCATTCCGAAGCGGCCGAACACCTCCAGTTCTTCCCGGTGGGCAACCCGGTGGTCATGAAATTTTTCGCCGATATATTTATTACGGAGGTTTCGTTTCTGAGCCTGGCAGCGATCGGGTTGATCATCCTGACCTTTTATCTCCTGTTCCGATCGATCCGATCGGTGCTCAGCGCCCTGGCCATTGTGGTGGCTGCCATAATATGGACGCTGGGTATCTGTGGCTGGGTCGGGGCGCCCATGACCCTGATGATCACCATCATCATATTCCTGACCCTGAGTGTGGGCGTGGCCGACGCCGTCCACCTTCTCTCCGGGTATATGTACCTGCGCCAGGAAGGTCTGGAACGGGACCCGGCCATCAGGGAGGTGTTTCGCACCAGCGGTCCGGCCTGTTTTCTCACCAGCATCACCACCATGATCGGTCTGCTGTCGCTTCTCGTGGTCCCTGTGGTTCCCCTGAAAGTCTTTGGGGTGTTCGCCGGTCTGGGTGTTTTTCTGGCCTTTGTCTTCACCCTGGTGATCCTGCCGATGACCCTGTCCATGGGGCGGAACGCCCATCGCCGTAAGGAAAAAAATATCAGGCCGCATCTGATCCAGCGCCTGATCCGCCGGTTGGAGCCCTTTGTCTACAAAGCCCCCCTGACCGTCAGTATGGGATTTTTTGGGGCAGCGATCCTGTTTTTCCTGGGCGTCACCATGATTCGGGTCGACACCAACATGGGCCAGTTGATCAGCCCCCGAAACAGTATCCGACAGAACATGGATGCCGTGGAAGAAAACATCGGGGGAACCATGAACATGGAAATCCTGGTGGAGACCGGAGAAACAGACGGCCTGCAAGACCCGATGGTACTCACTGCCATGAGCGATCTGCAGACGTACCTTGAAGGCCGCCACAGCCGGTTTGTGGTCAGCACCTATTCCCTGGCCGATGCGGTCAAGGAATCCTTCAAGGCGTTGAACGAAGACCAAAAACAGATGTATATCATCCCGGAAACCCGGCCCATGGTGGCCCAGACCCTGCTGCTGTTCGAGGGCGCGAACCCGGCTGACCGGGTCAAGCTGGTCACCGATGATTATGAAAACGCACGGATTTCGGTCCGCATCCGTAACCGGGGTTCCTATGAATACATTCCCTTTATGGCCGATACCCAGAATCGGATCGACATGCTGTTTGCACCGCTTAGCGCCGCCTACCCGGATCTCAGGGTGAGGATTACCGGCGTCTTTGCGCTGACCATGAAACTGGCAGATGTGGTTTCCTGGTCCCAGATTAAAAGTTTCTCCCTGGCCCTGGGGGTGATCTCCATTTTGTTCATCTTTGTGTTCCGGTCCCTTAAGGGCGGCCTGATCAGTATCGTCCCCAACCTGTTCCCCATCCTGACTGCGTTTGGGATGATGGGCTTCATGGGGTATTCCCTTGACCTGGATACCCTGCTGGTGGCGCCCATTGCCATTGGCATTGCCGTGGACGACACGATCCATTTTCTCTCCCGCTACCGCATGGAGCAGGTGGCCGGTGCAGAACCGAAACTGGCGGTGAAACACACCTTCCGTGAGGTCGGCCAGGCCATGGTGTTTACGTCCGTTATTCTGTCGGCCGGGTTTCTCATGTTCACCTTCTGCCAGCACAACGGGCTGAGCCATTTTGGTCTGCTCGCGGCCACGGCCATTATCTCAGCGGTCATCTCCGATCTTTTTTTCCTGCCCAGGCTCTGCATACTGGCCAATTTGAAATTCAAAAAAAGGGAGAAGGGGCCGGACCGGCTCCCGGCCCTTGACAGATGAAACCTGTTCAAGACACAGTCCCGGCCCTTTGAAGCCATGAAAATCACAAACGGGTCGGGCCGAGCTGTGAGATAGGGGTTGACGCGAAATCTAAATCCGGAAAAAATAGGGGTAGACCCTGTTCTGGCATTGAATTGTTGAAATTACAAATATCAAACAATTTCCAATGACCCAAATTCGAAAATCCAAACCCCGTCTGGTCCCGGAAGGTTTGGGTCATTGGATATTGGAAAGTGGTTATCTATAAAGACCCAGTTGAACCGGTGTTCTATGACAAAATAAATGGTTGTTTTGCCCGATATCTTAAGTTGCCCTGAAATTTTATCCTCAACATATCCTATGAATTCATTTGGTTAAAATTTTAGCACGCCTGGATTTCGGACAAACGATCCTGCAAAAAAGGCTCTCGTTCACGGGATTGAAACCACCGATGTGTTGTAAAATAACGAACTGTAAGCGTTTACAGGGTGCCGTAGATGTGAGGCACCGGGTGCGTAGACGTACCCTCTTGTACTTCAAGTACCCGGTAACAAAGCAGATGCGGTGCCCTGTGAACGCTTACCAAAAAAGGATAAGGAGATGCCTGAATCAAGCCAGCATGTGTTTGCACTCCAAATCGAGGAATCAGACCATTTTATAAATATTTTCGGACCCGCTGTCACGACCGTTGCATGGGATGATATTGTTGCAGGCTACCGGCAGATCGCCCATAAAATACTTCACCGAAGCAGGATTTTATCTGACGTTGTGACAACACGTTGGGGGAGGTGTTTTCTGCCCTTTGAATTGACGCAATCGTCCATGTCGAGTGATACCGGGGAGCAGATTGCCGTCACACGCGATGAATTCATAAATCTTATAGACCATAAGAACCTGGAGACATATGTTCAGCCCATCGTATCGCTGCCCGAAGAAAAGATCATCGGGTATGAGGCGCTGTCAAGAGCGGTTTTCGGTGGTTTGCTTCAAGGCGCTGATGTTCTGTTTGACACAGCGGCCCATTTCGGACTGACCACAAAGCTTGAGCTGGCGTGTATTAAAAGCGCATTGGGGTGGATTGAAAAAATACCGCCAACGCTGTGGGTTTCAATTAATATCGGACCCGACCTGCTAAAAAATTCTGCGTTTACCGATCTTATTTACCAGGAACAGTATGAACCTTTTTTCCCGCGTCTCATTCTCGAGCTTACAGAGCACCTGCCGCTTGAGTCGGTGGAAAAATTACAGAAAAGCATACGGCGTCTTAACCATAAGGGGATAGGTCTATCTCTTGATGACACGGGCTGCGGCTTTTTTGATTTCCATACGGTTAAACGGTTTCGGCCTAAAATTGTCAAGCTCTGCATTACCGTTGTCAGTCATGTCGGGCGCACTGACGCGGTCTTGACCCCATTTTTTCACCTCGAAAATTAGATAAGATTACCATTTGAAGCATATTATATCCAATCTTGGGTGAGGATTAAGATTCTAGCATTCTAACGGATTCTCCAATAGTTAAGACTTTGTAGCAGAATGTGTTCAACGACGCGATATCAAATTGTTGACATAATCTGCGTAATCTTAGCATGGCTACGCCAGCTAATTTGTGTTGATTCATTAATCAATTGAGATCATAGATTTCCATCGCACTCGCTCATCGAGCAATAATACAGGCTTCATCAATGAAAAGACTTCCAATTCAAATTTCCGATAGATAATTTACGTAGGCTTGTGATCTCTACCTTCCCGGGCTTTACCCTCACATATTGACTACAACAAAAGACAGAAATTATTCGATAGATCAAGCTGTTGACATAAAACAATAAATTTTAACTTCTTTACAACAGGAGACAATCGTTGATTTAACTATTTAAGTTCTGATCATAGAAATCATATCTTGCTCAACGAAGCCGTATAGGATACTCTCTACCAGATTCACTAATATTATATTAAGGAATGTTATGAATAAAAAATTATTTATTATAGGTATCGGATTTGTTGGCGCTCTATTGCTATGGTTAGGGTTTTCAATATTTCCAGAGTGGTTGTGGTTTGAAAGTTTGGGTTTTTCGCCCGTTCTCTGGACCATGCTGTTGAGTAAATTCGGATTTGGATTGGTGGTGTGGCTGCTTTTAGCCCTAATTATCGGTGCCAATATTTACGCTGCCAATCGTTTAAGTCCTCACACCGGGACAGGGGGGGGCTTTAAATTTGCTGACGATTATGTTTCCCAATTTGGCCTTCCCGCTGCAACGCCAAAAACCTTGGTGACCGCATTTATTCTGTTTTTTACCTTTTATATTGCTTCAAAAAGTTCCACTCAATGGGATTTGCTCCTACGCTATTTGTATCAGCAGCCTTTTGGCAGCACCGACCCTATTTTTAATAGGGACATCGGCTTTTACTTGTTTTCGCTGCCTTTTTACATCTTTATCCAAAACGGGTTGCTTGTTCTTTTTGTCGTAGCTGCATTGGCCACAATGGGCTGGTATCTGAAAAATGGTGCTCTGAAAATAGAGGGTGACTTCAGTCGTGTCCAGGATGTCCCACCTGCTTTGCCTAAAATCACTTTTACGGAAAACGTTAAAAAGCATCTCATTTTTCTGGGTGGAATCGTTGTGCTGCTTCTGGCCTGGGCCTATCAACTGAAAATGTTCAAGCTTTTATATTCAGACCAGGGACCGGCTTTCGGCGCCAGCTATACCGATGTTCACATCAAAATAATGGCCTACAAGGTAATCATCCTTGTCTCGATAGGGTTTGCAGTAGTCCTATTTTTCAACGCATTTAAATTTAGGGTAAAAATAATCTGGATTAGCGCGGTAATTTGGATAGGAGTAATTTTGGTGTTGGGAACGGGGTTTCCTATCCTGGTCCAAAAATTTATAGTCAAACCCAATGAACTGGCCAAAGAAATCCCCTATATAGCCTACAATATCGATTATACCCGCAAAGCCTACAATCTGGATAAAATCAAAGTAGTCAACTTTGAAGTAAATAACCGGCTAGATGCCCAGGACATCAAACAGCATGACGTAACGATCCAAAATATCCGGATCTGGGACGAGCGCCCGCTGCTTCAAACCTACCGGCAGATTCAAGCCATACGGCTGTATTACGATTTTAACAATGTCGACGTTG
>CAZFXX010000013.1:0-24360 GCA_964522985.1 uncultured Desulfobacteraceae bacterium | reverse complement strand
CGGGTACATTGCCAGACAATGGCATTATAATAGGGCTTGCCCGTGTTTTTGTCCCAGACCACGGTGGTTTCACGCTGATTGGTAATACCGATCGCCGCTAGAGCTGAACCGGATATCCCCGATTTATCCAAAGCCCTGATAATGCACGCCCGGGTATTGTTCCAGATCTCCATGGGATCATGTTCCACCCACCCGGGTTTGGGAAAAATCTGCCGGTGCTCTTTTTGATCCACACCCACAATCAGGCCCTTTCGATCAAAAATGATAAACCGACTGCTTGTGGTACCCTGGTCTATTGCCCCGATGTATTGGATCATTTTCTGTTCTCCATTTAGTCGATTGTTGATTTCCAACCGCTGTTTTTTCCTGATTAATGGGACACGGATTTACGCGAATTACCGCGGATAGGGATAAATACAAAAAACAAATATTATTCACGACCGGGAACGGTTACAGTCATTTTTTTAAAAATATCCGTGTAAATACGCGCAAATCCGTATCCTAAATTAAAAAGGGCTTTTCCCCGACTTTTTCAAATAGGCATTCACTGCCGCATAAGCCGATGCAATAGCAAGGCCGGAGCCGCATTTCATCCTCATCCAGTCCTGATGGGCCAAAATGGTACCCACGGCAAAAAGATTTGGTAAAACAACCTGGCCGGAAGGGTTGAGGGGCCGGAAATCAGCGTCAATTTCAACCCCTGCCGTGTTTATTCTGTGCCCGTGTGGATCAAGAAAATCCTTTTGGTGCCACTGGTCTCTAGTGTCTGGCTGAACCACTGGTAAATCAAAAAGGGCCTCCCGAATATTGTGGCGATCGGCATAAAGCCCCTTACCAAGAAAACGCCCGGTGGCCAGGATGACCGCTTTTGTTTTTACTTCCCGTGGGCCTGTTGGCGTTCTGAAAGTTAATAAAAAACTTCCGTCGGTGGTCTGTTTAACAGATGTAACCCTGTTTTGGAAAAAAGTTTTGATGCCTCTGGCCGGCAGATCCGATTTAATGGTTTCCATGAGGCGCAGGCCGGGTACCGAGGGCGGCATGGTTGGAATTTCAAAAAGCGGTACACCGATCGCCTTCTCCAGTTCCCTGATAATGTGACGGGTATTATAAATACCGAAAATAGCAGGCATGCCGACTGATTCCGCGTTGTCCAGCAACGGTTTGATCGTCATGGCAAGCGCCTTTCTGTTTTCCGGCACTTCAATAGCGCGGGCCATATTCTCGGTAAACACTTCGCTGGTGTTTTCATATCCCGGGAAGGTCACACGAGTCGTTTTCAGGGCCGGCCATCTTTTCTGCAGGACAGATACGATCTGGAGGGCACTGTATTCTTTCATACCGTGAAAATCAACCAGCAGGCAGGCTTTTTTCTCGTGCAGGGCTTTGACGCCGTTTTTCATGCTTGCAGGTATGGCATAACTTAACCGGGTGGTGCCCGCTGGGGTGATAACGGCCGAATTCAGTTTTCCAGTGGTGCAATAATCAAGGCCGGCGTGTTTTAGATAAGCAAGCAATTCATCTATGGCGGCCGATAAAGACCTGGGTTTTATGCGGGCATAGGGATGCTTTGGATTCTCTCTGACCAGGGCATCAATGCCGGCCCATGGATCGATCCGTATCTGCCCGGTTTTCAGGGGATAAACGCCAAGCAGGTCAAACATACCGCTGGCAAAACCACTGGTACCGGTATTTCCAATAAGCAGTGTCTTAATTTTTCGGTTTACGGCAAAAACCGCGGCGGCTATACCGGCCATGCCGGTACCAATTATGGTAAGATCGCTGGCCAGGTCGTCGGGATCAATGGATGTCACTTTGATTCTCCTGTTTTATTTCCAGCCCTAAAAATCCGCAGTGCAGGGCCTCGGTCAGTTCCGTCTGAATCAACTGACCGTCCCAGAGAACAGGTCGCAGACCTTTCCAGCGCTCACGAAAAAACTTTTTAAGGTCATTAATGCCGTTATCTGCCTTCAATTGACCGGTATTGTACATATGGGCGGCAACCCTGAAGCCGCAAAATGCCCCCTGGCATGAACCTTTTCCTACCCGGGTGCGCAGGGCAACGGAAGTTAGATCGACATTACCGTTTTGATCCCTCAACGATGCAATGACATTATCGACGGCACTGGTGGGAACCATTTCACACTCACAAAGCAGCAGATCTTCGGGAGTATGCTTTTTCATCCATCGACGAGGTGCGATCCCCGGTTCGGTCCAACTGCAGGGAACGGCCGCCGGCAGGGGATCGGTCCGCGTAAGGCAGGGTCGGGTAATACCCATCCGGTTAGAAACCAAATCGGCTGTTTTTTCGGCCATGTAACGATAAGTCGTCAGCTTGCCGCCGGAAATAGTGGCAAAATTTTCCAGACCATCGATGAGATGATCCAGCAATATGTGGCCGCGGCTGGCATTGCGGTCGCTATTGTTTTCTCCGGAACTAATCAGGGGCCTCACACCTGCAAAGGCACGAATATAGCGCATGGTTTCAAGCTCGGGAATCATGGCTGCGCCTTCGGTGACCACCCGGTCGGCCTCCCTTACGGTGGGGAAAATCTGATCCAGTGAATCAATACGTTCGGATGTGGTGCCAAGAATGGATACCGTGCCGCCGGGTACCAGGATATCTCCGTCATCAGGTTTTCGCAACCGGTTAATGACTCGGCTCGTGACCCTGCTGTGGGTGACCAGCAGCGTCCCCTTGGAATAGGCCATTTTTATATGAGCGCCGGCAAGCGCGGCAATCTCTCCGGCCCAGGCGCCAGCGGCGTTTACCACCTGATCGGCCTCGACGATTATTTTTTCCCCGGACACCAGATTCACAAGTCCCACGGATGTAATGTGCCGGTTGCTCTTATGAAATCCGGTTATCTTGTGGTGACGCAAAAGCGTGGTCCCATGCTGGCTGGCCTGGAAGATATTTTGCAGGGAAAGCATGAAAGGATCTATGGTTGCGTCCCGTACCATGTAGGCGGCAATAATTTTGGATGATAGGGCCGGTTCCAGTTCACGTGCTTCCCTGGGGTCAACCGCTTTTACCGGAATGCCGCAGGCGGAACAGTACCCTGGAAAATCCGCGGCATATTTTTCATCATCTCCCTCCACCGCTATAAAAAGGCCGTCGGTGGCTTCGATACACTGAGGCGCCATCTGCTTGAGCAGCTCAGCCTCGGCCCGGCATTCCGCAGCCACATCGGGATCTTTGAATACATAGCGCCCGCCGCTGTGCAAAAGGCCGTGATTGGCACCGGAAGCCCCTGAATTAATATCGCCCTGCTCGGCAACGATGCACCGGACCCCGCGCAGTGCCAGATCTCTTGCCAGCCCTGTTCCTGTGGCGCCGCCGCCGATTATCAGTACCTGGGTTTTTAACATAAAATAAACCTGTTTTATTTTAATAAGTAACCTTAATTCCAATCCATAACGCGGATAAACCGAAAAATATCAAAACCAGGGGTCTGCAGAAATGACAGTACCCTGCTATTTGTAAGGGACTATTGCCACATTTATTAAATATGTGCAAGAAAATTATTCGCAAACCAACATTTTTTGATTATTTTTTTCAAAACTGAAAATATTTTGATTTATATCTAAATAAAACGACGTCAATGCGAATATAAAAAACCGACGGATGGATTGGTTTTAGGGTTCGTTTGTATCTGTTTTCACTTGTGAATAAATTACAACGATGCTATTCTTATAAAATTATAGACTGTAACTATTGCCGGAATTTTCGAACGGATACTTTTTCCGAAACCGTGAGGTTTGCCGGTTCGGGGAAAAGGGGGGTGCCGCAATTGCAAAAAAAAAATAATTCGAAAAAAACAGCAAAAACAAAAAATAGCGCCGATACTCTTTTTTCATTATCACTTCGGCAGAAACAGATTGTGGACCTGGTCCGGGGAGAAGGATTTGTTGCCATCGAAAAAATGGCCCGGCGGTTTGCCGTCACACCTCAGACGATTCGCCGGGATATAAGAAATCTGGCTGATGCCGGCATGCTGCTGCGACATCATGGTGGCGCCGGCATGCCCTCCTCCAGTGTTGAAAATTATGCTTATCAAGCCCGTAAAGTGCTGTGTCTCCAGGAAAAACAACGTATTGCCCGTTTATTGGCCCGGCATATTCCCGACAAGGCATCGATGTTTATCAACATCGGCACCACGAATGAAGAAGTTGCCAAAGAACTGGTGCATAAAAACGGTCTGCGGGTGATTACGAACAACCTGAATGTTGCCGCAATACTGAGCAGCAATAAAAGTTTCGAGGTGATTGTGGCCGGAGGGGTTGTACGCAGCCGGGACCACGGTATTACCGGGCATGCGACCATAGATTTTATCAAACAGTTTAAAGTCGATTTCGGTATTATCGGTATCAGCGGGATTGACACGGACGGCATGCTGTTGGATTTTGATTACCGCGAAGTTCGGGTGGCCCAGGCCATCATTGACAATTCACGCAGGGTTTTTCTGGCGGCGGATTATACTAAATTCGGAAGAAATGCCATGGTTCGGCTGGCCCATATCCGCCGAGTAGATACGCTTTTTACGGATTTCACCCCGCCCGATGAAATCAATGAAGTACTGTCCTTTGAAAATGTACGAATTATGGTAGCGGATGATTTACCGGGGTGACAGCGATTCTCCGCGAGTTCTAAAAACATTACAATGCACATCCCGTTTAATAAATATCTTTACTGATTTCGTCGATGGCATAAAAATGTTTTTATTAAGAATTTTTTTAAATAAAAATGAAGAACAATTTTCTACTTTTTAAGAAAACCGTTTTCAATACGGTCAATGCCACTTTGCAAATGTTCGCGAACAACTTTTTCGGCAAAGCTGCTGTTTCTTGATTTTATGGCATCAATAATTGGATAGTGGGTTCTGGGATACTGTTGGGCCTCTCTTCCCCAAAGGCCTCTTTCGATGGAAAGAAAGCTTCTCAACTGTTCTTCCAGAGTGATCCAGACACTCATCAAACGCTGGTTTCCAGAAAAATCGCAAAGGGTGCGGTGAAACCGCAGATCCGCTTCGATTACCGATGCAATGTCATCGGCTTGAGAAGCCACCTCCATGGCGGCAATGATGGCATCAAAAACGGCTATTTTATCAGCATTCAGGTCCTTAATCACCAGCCTTACGGATAGTTCTTCAATGGCGCTTCGAAGTTGGTAGAGCTCTATAAGATCCCCCCGGCCAAATTCGGATACATAGGTTCCCTTAAACGAACTGGAGCAGACCAGCCCTTCTTTTTCCAGGTAACGCAATGCCTCACGGATAGGAAGACGACTGATATTCATCTCTTCGGCCAGACGTGTTTCCACGATGCAGTCTCCGGGTTTGAGTTTTCCGGTACGAATTGCATTCCGGATATCTCTCAGCGCCATCTCCACGAGGGTTTCACGTTTTTGTTTTCAAAAAATCGTTGTCATCGCCTTTTTCGATTCATTTTCGTTTAATTAATGCCCTAAGGGTTTGTGAAAAAAACAACGGACAAATTTATACACACGGCAACGCATCAACCTAACCGGGTAAAATCAGACCCCGCATAGACTGCCGCTTGGCCGAGTTCCGTTTCGATTTCGATGAATCGATTGTAATTGGCACCTCGATCCGCCCCCCTGATACCGCCGGTTTTAAACAGTCCCGCGTTAAGCGCCACACTGATATCCGATAATATGGCATCTTCGGTTTCTCCGGAACGTACCGACATGACCACCGGATACTGGTGGCGCATGGCAAAATGGGCTGCATCCATGGCCTCGGTTACCGTTCCGATCTGATTAACCTTGCATAGCATGGCGTTGGCGGCGCCATGAGCGATGCCTTTGCGGAGACGGCTGATATTAGTGGCAAAGGTATCGTCTCCGATAATAAGCCGATCGGAAAGTTTTTCGGTCAGTATCCGCATACCCTCAAGGTCGTCTTCATGAAGGGGATCCTCAATGGAAGCGATGGCCGGAAATTCAGTCAGAAGATTTTTTATAAAAGAGATCATTTCCGCCCGGGTTCTGTTCTTGCCTTCAAACCGGTAAACGTCTGATTTCGGATTGTAGAAACCCGTGGACGCAAAATCGAGCCCGTATACGATTTTTTCTGTGTAGCCCGCACGAGCGACGCCCTCAGAAAGGAGTTCCATTGCTTGGGCGGAACTGCTGATAGGGGGGGCAAATCCACCGTCTTCACTGCTGTTGGTGGCCACTTTGCCTAGTTTTTCCTGCAAGAGATCCTTGAGGGCCATGAATATTTCGCTCAAGATGCGGACGGCTTGGGCGAAAGATTTTGCGCCAACGGGCATAACACAAAATTCCTGAATGTCCAGATCGTTTCCAGCATGCACGCCGCCATTGATCAGGGAGGCCTGTGGAACGGGAAGTACGTGACTGCCACTATTGAGATACCGGTAAAGGGGAAGATTGCAGGCGGCGGCTGCGGCCCTGGCGACTGCCAAAGAAACACCGACAATAGAATTCCCACCCAGACGGGATTTGTTGGTCGTTCCGTCAAGATCTGTCATACAAAGGTCAATTTTACGTTGGCATGTGGCATCTTTTCCTTTGAGGGCCGGGAAAATTTCATTATGAATATTATGGATCGCTTTTCTGACCCCTTTCCCGCGATATCTTGAGTCTGCGTCACGGACATCGCAGGCCTCAAAAGAGCCTGTTGAAGAGCCGCAGGGTACATCGGCCAGTCATTGGTCCGTGAAAAATCAGCCGTTTTATAGAAGTGTACTTTATTTAAGAAATCCTCTTATGATTTTCTCCACGGCTTCGTCGTACGTGAGTCCTAAGCTCATCAGCTTGATCAACTGATCATTGGCGATCTTACCGATGGACGCCTCGTGGGTCAGTTCCGCATCCGGGTGCAGGGCCCTTAATGCCGGAACGGTCTCATTGATTCCGTTATCCATTATGATGGCGTCACACTCTATGTGCCCGAAACTTCTGGCCCTTGCTTCCACATTGGCATAAAAATCCTGTTTGGAATTTTCCTTTATCACCGACCGGGATACGATGTTCGCCTTGCTGTCATCTCCCTTCAGGATGATATTGTTATGGGAGATCGCAATTTGATTTCCGTCGGTCATAATACGCTCAGTGATAAAAAGTGAACTTCCGGCGGAAAGCTCGGCCTCGTTTAAACGCTTTGCCTCGTCCACTCCCCCTATCTGGGTCAGCTCCATCTCCGCCACGGCGTTTTCCTCCATGAACACTTTCGTGGTGGGATTCAGGGTCCGTTTTCCTGTACCCTCTCCAGTGGCAAGGTGCTTCTCCACGTAACGGACCTTTGCATTTTTCCCCACCTGAAATTCATGAATTCCTTCATGGCCCCCGGCCCTGGAACTGCCGCAGTGAATGCCGCAACCCGCAACAATTGTGACATCAGCATCTTCACCGATGATAAATGTGTTGTAAACAACATCATGCAAACCGGCCTGGCTCAGGATAACAGGGATGTGAACCGACTGATCCACCACCCCGGGCTTTATGGTTACAACAATCCCGTTCTCCTCTTCATTGGCTTCTATGTTGATGCCCCCTGAAACCTTCCGCCCAAGAAGCTGCCCGTTTTTCCGGATGTTGTAAGCGCCCTTGGGAATTCCCTCCAAGTCCGCCACAGCCATCAACAGATCTTTATCTATAGCATCTAACATTGCTCTCTCCTTCGCATATATCTCCGTATCCGCAGACACTCAAATCGGTCAGCATGGGCGTGGCCCCTTTTAAATCACCGACGTAGGCGATCTTTCCGTCCTTTATCATCAAAAGCGTGTCGGCAGCCTCAAGAAAAGCTCTGTTATGACTAACTACGATGGTGGTTCTTTCATGTTTCTTCTGTTCCTTCTGGATAAGCTTCACCATGGGATCGATGGTCCATAAATCAATGCCGGTGTCCGGTTCATCGTAAATGGCCAGAACGGGGTTGCGGGCGATGGTGGTGGCAAGCTCAATTTTTTTAATCTCTCCGCCGGAAAGCTTGGAATCCACTGGTTTGTCCAAAAAGTCGAGGGAGCATATGCCGACCCTGGCGATGATATCAATAAGCCTGTCTTCATCCTCGGTTCCGGCGGCTATGGCCAGCAAAGCCCTGAACGTCACCCCTTTAAAACGAGCTGAATGTTGGAATCCGTATGCGATCCCCTCCCTGGCCCGCTCTGTGATGGTCATGTTTGTGATGTCCTTTCCGTTGAAGCGTATCGAACCGGAGGTTACCTCGTTGATTCCCATTATTGCCTTTGCAAGGGTGGTCTTGCCACTACCGTTCGGGCCGGTTATCCCGTAAAATTTTCCCTTTTCAAAGGTGAAATTGATTCCGCCAAGAATGGTTTTCTTTGCGTCGACGCTCCCGGAACTTTCATCGGTAACGGAAAAATGGATATTTTTTAATTCAAGCATTCTTACCCTCTCTTGATTTATCGGGATGCAAAAAAATCTTGTTTTTCAGCAAAACGGTTTTACTTCAACTCTACGTAGACGCCATCTTGCACCTGAAATACGGCAAATCCTGCTCCGATTGCATCTCCGTTTTTGTTAAAGCTTATTTTCCCAAGCGGTGTGTCAAAATATTCGGCGTACTTATCGTAAATTGAATGATCACGAAATACAGCACACCGCTTAACGCTGGACGTTTTGCGAAACCGCCCCTGTTAATCCTGATATAAAACCTCAAGCCCCACGCCAACCTCTTCCAAAGCAACCACACCCGACAGCGCCAGTTTTGAATTAAAATCCGTGCAATGGCATGCATGGACTTTGGCGGGTTGCCATCTTTTAAAATATCGAACTGTCTCGGATAATTGATCTTCCGGAGGGTTAAGCAAATGAAATCCGCCGATAATATCGACTATCCTTTTCTCTTTACAGACTTTCATGGCATATTCCACTGTGTTGCAAATACCGGCATGGGCGCATCCTGTGATGACAGCCAATCCTTTTGATGATTTAAATACAAGCGCCGAATCATCTAAAAGGAAATCGTCTCTTTCTCCATCCGCATAATGAATTTTGCCGATAGGATGTTTAGCCTCAAAGGGCAGTGTTCGTTCAATTTCTCCGAGGAATACCAGCTTTGAATCTATCCAGACCGGTTCCCGGCTGAGCTTGACATCAAAATATGTCATCGCCTTTTCTTTGGAAACAAGGCATCCGATTTCCCCCATCCCCTGAATTGTTCGAGAATAAAAGAGCGATGGATGTGCGATTAAAACCGGCCTTTTATGTGGTTTTTTTTCAAATTTAGCCTCGGCAAAATGCTGAATAAGATGTTGAAGCCCCCACGTGTGATCCAGATGAGCGTGGGACAGGACGATCAGATCCAAATCAAGCAGGTTAATCCCCATTTTTATCGCGTTTGTAATAAAAATATCGGAATATCCTGTATCGAATAAAATTTGGTTTCCATTAATTTCTATAAAATAAGAAACTGCCGGTTCGCCGAGAAAATATCTGTCAATGATCGTGTTGTTATCAACAAGAACTTTAAGTTTCATAATTATTTACCTGATTTTTGATGATCTCGTAAAAAATCCGAATCTACCGATTTTTCTCCCTTCCCCCCACCAACCGGTAGATATTCCCATGTCGATAACCATCCTAAAAGATGGAAAAAAAGTGGTTTTCCGGCCGCCACTTTCAAAAATCTGGCCCTGGTGCGGTGTGGCCAGGCTGCCAATGAGGGTGATGGGACCGCGGTCAAACCCGAGAAACTTGGGGAGTTTTCCGCCAAATACGATATTATTTAAAATAACTTTCCGGGTATCACCCCATTTTCGGGCCGGAGATTTCAGCGCGTTTTCAGCCGCCTGCCGATAGATCTCCCCCTGAATTAAAATTTCCAGAATCAGCCGTTTTTACGGTCGTTTGATTTTTCATGGATAGTGCATGTGTTACGGATTTTGACCACTTAGCATTCTATTGGTTTCTTTTTTTACTGTCAACAAACTTGATTTATCCCGGTACTATAATTTATATGCCTTGAAGGCGAGCCAAAATCAGCAAAGTGCCGATAGGGATTTGCGCAGCAAAAATTGTATACCTTTTTGTTGACAACAAAAAGGTGATGAATAATAATAAGTTTAATCTCAATAATATTGACTGTGCCACGAAAATAAGATGGCACAAAATGCGGAAATGTCTTTTAAAAATCTATGCTTTTCCCGAATCCATCAATATACAAAAAAGGCGAGAATGCAATGAAACAAAAAATAGGTCTGATTGTAAACCCTGTGGCAGGTATGGGCGGCCGTGTCGGCCTCAAAGGGACCGATGGAGAGTCATATAAAAGGGCGGTGGAACTGGGGGCCCAACCGGTGACACCCGTAAGAACAAAGGATTTTTTTGAGCACATCCGGAAAAAAGAAAGCATTGAACTGGTAACGGCACCGGGCATGATGGGCGAAACCCATATTCGCGATTTTAACCTGGCCGCTACTGTCGTGGGCAGTATTACCGGGGAAACTTCAGCCAAAGATACACAACGAATTGCCAAGGAGATGTTGGCGCAGGGTGTTAATTTGCTGATTTTTGTCGGCGGTGACGGTACGGCCAGGGATATCTACGATGCAGTCGGTATGAAAGTGCCTGTTGTCGCCGTGCCTTCCGGGGTAAAAATATTCAGTGCCGTATTTGCCTTCAGTGCCAGGGCCGCGGCCGAGATGGTCGATGAATTTATTGGCGGGGCCCGGGCTGCCGAGCAGGAAGTCCTTGACATCGACGAAGTCGCTTTTCGGGACAACCGGCTAGCATCTCGACTGTACGGCTATCTTCTTGTACCCAATGTCAAAAAATACCTGCAGGGCGGCAAAGAGTGCTCAAATGTAAACAAATCAGCCGTGAAAAGCAAAACAGAGGTGGCTGCCGATATTCTCGAACAGATGGCCCCGGATGCGGTATATCTGCTGGGTCCCGGAACGACCGTGAAGGCCGTTGCCGATGCCGCCGGAATACCCAAAACCCTGCTGGGGGTGGATGCGCTTGCAGACGGCCACTTGGTCGGGGCCGATCTGAATGAAAAGGCCATCCTGTCCCTGTTTCAAAACTTCAAAAAAAGGCATATCATCGTCACCCCTATCGGCGGCAACGGGTTCATCTTCGGGCGGGGGAGCAAACAGTTTACCCCTGAAGTGATCCGGAGTGTCGGTCGGAACAATATAATCATCGTCGGCACACGGGATAAAATCGTCAAACTGGAAGCCCTGCGGGTCGATACCGGAGATTTTGAGCTGGACCAGATGCTGGCCGGGTACATGGCGGTCATTGTCGGCTACAAAGAAACGCTGAAAATGGAGGTCAGGGGGTGAAACGACCGGTTGATTTAAGCATGAACGAAATGCCCTTTCTGCCGCCGGAAAATGTCGTCAGGGCCGCCCGGGAGGGATTGCTGAAGCTGAACCGGTACGCCGCACAAAAGGACCTTAAACAGTTGAAGGACCTGTTGGCCGGCTATGCAGGCGTCCCTGAAGCGCACATTATTCCCGGCCCCGGGTCTGATTTTCTTTTAAGGGAAATCATACACTCATTTTCAGGCGGGCGAAAGGTGGTGATGGTCAGTCCCTCATTTATGCCGACGGTTCAAAAGGCAAAACAGTTTGCGACAAAATTCGTCGGCATCCGGTTAAGCCCTCCGGGATTTGGCCTAAACCCAGGCCTCCTGCTGGATGAATTAACAGAGCCCACGCTTGTGATCATTGACAACCCGAACAATCCGACCGGTAAAATCCTCATTGATCGGCAGACCGTCCAGAGAGTTTTAAGCACTAAAAACACCTTTCTGGTCATCGATGAAGCCTACTTCGAATTTTCCGAAGTGACTTTTGCAGATCTGGTGACCGATTATCCGAATCTCGCCGTCACCCGGACTTTGGACAAGGCTTTCAGCCTAGCGGGGGCCCGGGTCGGCTATCTTGCCGCCGGAAAATATTTTGCAAATGCCTTTACCTCATTTTATGCCCTTTTGCCCCAGTCAAGCCTTCATGCGGCGATTGCGGCATTGCAGTCTGTTGCGTATATGAAAAAAAACGTGCACAAGGTAGCTACCGAAAGAGAGCGACTGTATAAAAAAATGATCGAACTGGGCGCTGATGTTTATTCGAGCAGGGCCAATTTTTTGCTGGTAAAAACAAATATCCCTGAAATAGCCATGGAACTGAAAGAGATGGGCGTGCTGGTCTCGGATATCTCGAGCCAATTTACATCCGGGGCCATACGGGTATCGGTGGGCCGACGTGAAGAAAACAATACGTTTATCGATGCGTATCGAAAAATTAGTGAAGCTTGAGATCAATAATACGGGAACCCTCACGATGGTGGATTTCACAATTGATAATTTTTCTAATAACGGCCCCGCCCTATCGGGCAAAAAAACCAAAGACTTTGACGGGCATGAAAGATATGAGCGGTAAGTCCTGAGTTGTGAGAGATGCAGAATTTCTGCTTTATTTCTCATTACTCAAAACCCATATCTCACTACTTTCATCTAAAACCGTGCAACGATTGGCCTTGATCATGACGGCAGCGTTTTTTTCATATGCTTAACTTTTTATGAAACTGTCAAAGAAAATGCTGAAAGCCGGATGGAATATCATCCGTGAAAAAAACGGGTCCTACACCATCTTCGGTTCCAACGCCCGGCAATACACTTATACACCATCCACGAACAGATGGTCAATGCCCCAGGACGAGATCGAACATGTCCTGGACAGAGACCTGGAACAAATCCGAATAAAAGAAACCTCCGCCATAATGGTGGCCTCCCGGTTGACGGCGCTTTCCCATACCAGACAGTCCTCCGAACCGATCCGGATTATCTGCAAGGACAGATTGGCCGCTCATAAAAGTGTCCTGCATTTTGGTACGGGAAAAGACCGGTTCGCCAAATCGGACCTGCTCAAATCCGGCTGTTTGGAAGTGGTGGATTTTGATCCTAATTTTTATCCGGATCAGACGGTTTTAAACAAAAAGTACGATGTTGTCATTGCAAATTATGTATTAAATATTCTCCCGTCAAAAGAACGCCATGATGCCTACCGGCTGATCAAAGACACGCTCAAGGATACGGGAACCGCTTATCTGACGGTACAGGGCGTCTGGCCTGTTGAACATAAATATCAAATTATAAAACAATATCAGGATGGCTATCTGATCAAGACCGGGTTTAATATCACCTTTCGAAAAGGATATACCTCGGTGGCGTTCCTCCGGGAGATAAAAGAAGAAATCAAGGGAAGGTCCAGACTGATTAAAATGCTTTACAGCAACGCGTTTGTCGGTTGGACCAAAAAATGAAGGTCTCCCGGTCTTTTGGGGGATAGTGGATGGCCGGAACGGCGTTTTGATACTGAGCAGATAGGTTGAAATGACATGTTCCATGTTATCCACCCATACATCACAAGTCTCGCTGCACCGCTTATCCCGGCAAAATTAAATAAAAATAATGGTGCGAAATTCTGTACCTCTCATCAGCCTGATATTGTGCCATACAGCATCGTATACCGCGTTAATTATTGACATACAAAAGCTTTATCCGTATGATTGTTTATATATAAATAAATTTTATCTCCAACTCCTGTTGACCTCCATATCTCTGTATTTTAGCTAAAATTTACAAATATTATGACTTTTAATTTTCCCAAACCGACTTCCTTCATGCTGGAGACAATCCTTTTTTTTAAAATATTGGATACCTTTTAACAAAAGGAGGACACCATGCCGATTTCAGTTCTCATCCGGCGGACAATCAGTGATGAAAAAAAGGCGGTAAAGCTATATCTGGCCCCGTTGATTGTAAAGCTCCGGTCCCTGGCCACCGTCCAGACCGGCTACATCAGCGGTCAGACGTTTAGCTGTCTGAGTAATCCGTGCGAATATCTCGTCCTGAGTACATGGAACAGTCTCGATGATTGGAACCAGTGGCTTAACAGCGACCGCCGCAAGGCGCTTCAAAAACAGATCGATGATTTGATCGGAGAAAAAACCCGGTATCAAATTTACGAACCCCTGCCGGGCGGTATTGTCCCAAAATTTTAGATTGCGGGGTGCTGAGGGTTCAAAAAGCTGGTGATTTCACTGTATAACTTGGGATATAGCGCCTATAAACGAAAACACGATTCCGGGGCGGAATCCCGGGGCGGGCCATGGAGGGTCATGGGCATTGCCAGGGCGGATTGGACCGGATATTACCTGATACGGGCTGCGAATTAAAAGATACGGTGAATTCTTGCGCCTTGAAATGAATAAATATAACCTGAGCAATCAGATTGCATCACCCGACGGCATGCCGGTATCCGCCGCTGTTTTTACGGCGTTGTTATGTGTATTATTCGGTTCCAATGCCGTGGCCATCAAGGTGAGCCTGACCGGTCTGGGGACTTTTACCACGGCAGGACTGCGTTTTGCCATGGCTGCCGTGACCGTGTCGGTGTGGGCCAAGGCCACCGGCCGAAAATTCGCATTAAAGCCGGGGCAACTTCGCCAACTGATATTTATTTCCATCATGTTTTCAGTACAACTTTCCCTGTTTTATATGGGGCTCAGCCATACTACGGCCTCCAGAGGCACTTTAATCGCTAATCTTCAACCCTTTATGACCCTTCTTTTTGCCCATTTCTTGCTGCCAGAGGAACGCATGACCCTTCGCCGGGTGCTGGGCATGAGCCTGGGATTTATCGGTGTCGTAGTATTGTTTTTCGATGAACACATGGCCGCGGCCAATGTTCGCTTAGGGGATATCTGTATATTTGCGGCAGTAGCCCTATGGGCCGCCAGTGCCGTATATTCCAAGCGGATCATTTCCGGGCTCCATCTTTTTCATTTGGTGGTGTATCCAATGTTCATGGCTTTGCCTGTTTTTTGGCTCAATGCATGGTTGTGGGATGGTCGGATGTTCGGCACCATTACGCCACAGGTTGTGGGCAGCCTGCTCTATCAGGGGCTGGTAACCGCATCATTCGGGTTTGTGGCATGGAACAGCCTTTTGAAACGCTATGGTACGGTGACCCTGCATTCCTTCCTGTTCCTCATGCCGGTGTCCGGGTTGACATTGGCCGCCTGGCTGCTGGGGGACCCCATTCCGCCCATATCCTGATTTCCCTGACCTTTATTTCCGTGGGTATCGTGGTGGTCTATCGAATTCCGAAAAAAAACCCATGCCCATCTTCCCCCTGAGCCGGAACATCTGAAGGGATGTAAGATCAGTTACAGCCGACACTTTAATCCCACCGTGGACGTGCTTTCCCGATACCTGGCGGTAATGACGGGCACCGGGCAACCATCGCAAGGCATTTCCAATTTTAGGGAGTTCAGGCATTTCTTTTTATTGTCCCCCAAAAACCCGTTTTAAGAGATCCGTGGTCTGTCTGAGTGGATCCTGACGGATGGCCGCCTCCTCCTTGGCCACATAATAGAAAATACCGCCCTGGCTTTTTTCGATGACATAGGCGGTCAGGTCGGCCTTGATATCGGGAACAAAAGGAATCGTCTGATACTGATCCATGACCTTGTCGTACGCCTGGATCGCACCGACCTGCGACAGGCTGTCCGTTACGATCGGCTGCATTTCCCTGGTCAGGGATGGCGTCATTTTGCCCTTAAAATACTGGGTAGCCGAATTTTCGGGACCTTTGTAGATTGTCTGGACATCTTCAAAGGTCATTGAGGTGATGGCGTCCTGGAAAAGTGCTTTGGCCTTGGGAGTGGCGGCTTCCGCGGCCCGATTGAGTCTGGTCTCCAGGTCATCCAAAGACTGGGACATCCCGATTTTGGCGAGAACCGATCTAACGGTGCCAAATTGCTCGGGTAAAGGGATATGGATAGCGCTGTCGGCATTGAATCCGTTGGCCTGGCCCAACTGGGCCACCACATTTTCAGTGCCGATGTGCAGGGCCTCTTTAAACGCGGCACCGATATCGCCGGCGGTGAGGCCCGCCTTTTCCTTTTCACCGCCGATTGATTTTAAAATACTGGTCCCTTTTTCCAGCCAGCCGCTCTGAGCCGTGGCCACGATGCCAAGAAACAGAAACAGCGAAACTGCGGTAAAAATGAGGATCGGACTCCTGCAAAATTTTTTTAAGATAAAATACATGGTGGCCCCCCTTTTAATTATTATTAAAAATCATCGCCTAACACGCCTTCTAAAAAATAGCACCCGGTTTTCTCCTTATCCACGACTGAAATTAGTCCGCATGAATTGAGACAAATCCGAAAGTCCGAAGGTGATATTCAGCTTTTTTTTCAACGTTGTCAGATCGTCATGAAGTTGATTTGCACTTTGGTATCTCTGGTTTTTATCTTTTTCCAGGCATTTGAATACGATTTGGTTCAACTCCTCGGGAACATCGGGGCGCAGTCGGGTCAGCAGGGGAATTTCCTTTATTGGTATTGTCTTGATGGCTTCAATGGCATTGGCGAAACGGTATAACCGCTGACCGGTCAGAATTTCATGCAAAACAATGCCAAGGGCGTAGATGTCGGCCTGATGGTCCGCTTCTTTGCCCAGCGCCTGTTCGGGTGATAGATAGGAAAGTTTCCCCTTGATCACCCCCGCCTGCGTAAAACTAGGTTCCGAAGTTGCCTTGGAGATCCCGAAATCGGTTAATTTAACTTCACCCTGAAATGAGATCAGGATATTCTGAGGGCTGATGTCGCGGTGCACGATGTTCAGGGGCTCACCGGTTTTATCATCTTTTTTGGTATGCGAGTAAGACAGCCCATTGCTGATCTGCAAGGCCAGGAAAATGCTCAAGTCGATGGAAAGGCCGGTTTTGAATAAAGCCATAACTTCCGCAAGATTTTTCCCTTCGATATATTCCATGGCAATAAAATAGGTATTTTTGATATTTCCAAAATCCACTACCTGTACAATGTTCGGATGCTGTAAAAGGGCTGCCAGCCGGGCTTCACGGATAAACATATTGATAAAATCCTGGTTTTCGGTAAGATGCGGCAGTACTGTTTTGAGCGCAACCGTGCGCCGAAAGCCGTCTTCACGGACATAGTCGGCCAGGTGCAGCTCAGCCATACCGCCCTGCCCTATTTTCTGATTCAAAATATAGGGCCCGATCTGGGATAAATTTTCAAGTTCCGCCTGCCTTTGCTGCTGCCGCTTTTTGACGGAACGGTCCAGCAGAAACAGCGCCAAAACCAGTAAAAAAGTCGTTATGATCAGTATCGCGATGGGTGGGAGCCTATTTTTTTTCAATGCTCCCAAAAGAATTTCAGCCGACATCCCCAGATGAACTGTTCCAATGCTGATGCCGGAATATTTAATATCTTTTTCGAAGGTAATGGCCTGCTTACGGTCAGGCATGTGGCCGGAAGCGATTTTCACATCATTGACGGTATCGATATTTTTTAGATCGGCCAATGGTGAAAACGGCTGATTGATATTTTCGGAAAGGCTATGGGCCATGACCCGGTTCTGGTGATCACATATAGCCGCAAACATGATATGCCCGGTTTTTGATATGTCGCCAATCGCCACGTTTAACGCCAGAATGTCGATTTCCAGCAAAGCCGGTCCTGCCTTTTGAGACAGGTTCAGGGCCAAAGATGCCCCTTTTTGAAAAAAATCCCCTTTTATATTATCGCCCCGGTTCTGAAAAATAAAATAACAGCCGATATTAATTACCAGCCAGATCATCAGCCCCGCCGTCATATTTTTTTTATTTGCCGCCATTGCTGCCAGCGCCTTGAATTTATTTGAAATCGGCGAAATCGTACTGGTTGTAAGCTGTTTTATCCACGTCATTGTGGCGGATCCCCTGTTATCGGCATTCATCGTGTTTCTCCCTAAAAGTATCGCAAGCCAATTCCTGGCGGTCTCGTAATCACGCCAGCTTCTACGTTATGCCGCATTTCGTGATCATTCAACCTGCAATCCGGACGCCTCATGATTACAAAATTTACACGCCTTAATTGAAAATTTTTTGCGAAACCGTCTAAATTAAACTTTGTTACCCGACCAGTTTCCGAATAATATCAGTGCATCGGATGATAATCCGGGTTTTAAGCCAACCGAGGTCGTCTTTAGCTGCGATCTCGGCAAGGTTTAATCCCTTTTCCGGCCTTAGCCGGCGAGCCTCTGACCGGTCAAGCGCCGGACGGATGATGATCCGAGCATCCAGGTCCACGGAAGTAAGCAGTGCCGCGGTGACCGGTTTTTCACTGCCACACAGCGGGCAGGTCATTTGAATTAAGCTACCCGGCTGATCCTGTGGTTTCAATCGTCTACCCGGAAGCCATGGAAAGCATCCGGCGCAGGCGGTATGATTTTTAAAACAGGACACGAAAAAAATGAGGATAAGAATACAGAGGCCGGCCGTTGCCGCAAGAATAAAGCCGTTTTTTAATCGGGCAATGGAATTTGTTGAAAACGCCAGATAAATTTCTCCGATTTTAGTGCCGGAAAAGGCAACATCGGCGGAAAACCCCATTAAACGGATACGATGCCCTGTTCTTCCCTCCCACACGTTCACAGCGTCTGTCGTGGACACCATTTTTCTGTCTTCAGAAAACAGCAATTCCGGATTAGTATAAGCAATTGTTTTGTTCTTATGATCCACGATAGATGCGTAGACAATATCCGGGGTCCCTGCGATTTCGTCCAGCATCTGCCCCAGCATTTGCATATCTCTTTCAAGCAGCGGCAGGCCCGCATTTCGGACCAGTTTCCGGGTAGATGCAATGCCGTTGCGGGAAATAGTTTGCTTTAGCGCATCAATTTTCAACGTGATAAACAGATATGCTGCGGTGCACACGATCCACCAGGCAAATAAAAATAAAATCAGGCGTTTAATTGTCTTCGCTGTATCGGTCATGGTTGACACCGTGTTTCGGGCTCAAAAATCGCGCCGGCTTTGTAATATAAGACAGGAATGAATTCGTCTCAATAGATTGCCTAAAATTTATGATAAGGCTTCCAGGTTGTCAAGGTACTTATTTAAAACCTAATAAAAAAAGTGTGTTAAAATCGGCTCGCAGCCCTCGGATGAATGTCGAAATGCTCGTGCATCTGTGTGACGTCCTGACCATACGTTCCTATTGACTTTTCATTCAGGCACCCTATAAAATAATAAATCGTTATGATATGCTATGCGGTTACGGCAGGTTCTCTCTTGACTCTTGAATTTGTGAGATTGTTATGCTATGAATTTTATTATATATTTTTCGCAAAACGATGAGATTGGACAAAAAAACCATTTCGAAACAGACACTGGGTACGAATGCAATGGGCAGGCTGTGCTTAAAATATAATATATCCCTGGCGATTATTGCCATCGCCGCTAATTTTCTGCTGGCATCCTGCGGTTCCGTGAAAACCGGTTTGCAATCGCCCGAGCAGTTAATTTTCAGATCCAATGATTACATCGTCTATAAACTTCAGACCCGGGACACCTGGGCCGCTCTGGCCGAAAAATACCTTGGAGATGAAGGTAAATACTGGATGATCCAGGATGCCAATGAGAACCGGCCTTTAAAAACCGGTACCTTTATTCATATCCCTTTAAAAGACCGAAATCGGGGCGGGCTGTCGATAGCGGGTTATCAAAAGGTCCCGATCCTGTGCTACCACAGGTTTGCGGAGAAATGCGCGTCACCGCTATGTATGCCTGTTCACCTGTTTGAACAGCAGATGAAATTTTTGAAAGAAAACGACTATCATACCATTTCAACCGAAGCGTTGCTTGACTTTCTGAATTATCGCCATTCAATTCCCAAAAAATCCGTCATCATATCCATTGATGACGGGTACCGGTCGGTTTATAATTTGGCCTACCCTATTCTAAAAAAATACGGCTTTACGGCCACCTTGTTCATCTATACCGATTATGTGGGTGTTTCCTCCAAATCCATAACCTGGCCACAGCTTGCCGAGATGAAAGCCGCCGGTTTTTGTATCGGCTCACATACTATTGCGCATAGTGATCTGTCCAAAAAATCCGACAGCGAAAGCGAGTCGGTCTATCTAAAAAGGGTACATCGGGAACTCGTCCTGTCCAAAGAAATTATCGATCGGAAACTGGCCCAGAACACGTTTGTTCTGGCATATCCGTTTGGACGCTATACCCGGCAGGTGCGGGAGATGACAAAGGCGGCCGGATACAGGTTGGCGATGACCGTAAAACGCGGTGGCAATCCGTTTTTTACGAATCCTCATACACTGAATCGTGAGCAAGTCCTAAAAAGGGATATGCCGACCTTTATTTCATATTTGAAAGTATTGAGCGCCCGTACCAAGGACCGATAATTCAGATGCTCTCGCAAAAAACCATCTGCTGTCTATATTTAAGCAGTTGGGGTGGTTTCAGAGCGCATTCACTTAAACAGCGGGGAGCCACTTTACTGCTATGGAAAACACAATGAAAAATATCACACTGGTTTTAATGGGTATTTTACTGCTCAATTTCGGCTGCGTAACCACGACACCTTCAAAAAAAGATAACCTTGTAAAAACGGCACTTTCGGAAAAAGAAAAACTCGTTGAAACATATCTTAAGACCGCACAGACGCTTGAAATGGAAGGAAAGAAGGTTGAGGCAGCCAAGCAGTATAAACTTGCACTGACGGTAGAACCGCAGCATCCGGTTGCCATGGAAAAGTTGGCCAAGCTGGATGCGGAATTGATTCGTCTGGCCGAGGAACAATATCAAACCGGGATGGCGTATCATCGACAAGGCAAATATGGCCGTGCCCGGCAGGCATTTCTTTCCGCACTGACATACCGACCTGAACACACCCGGGCCGCTGAAATGTTGATGCGCCGTGAAAAAAGGAAGACCATGAATTATATCTTCCATATCATCAAGCCCGGTGAGAACCTGGCCAAGCTGGCTAAGCACTATTACGGCGATTATAAAAAATACACCGTTATTGCAGAATACAACGGCCTGGAAGATGCTGCCCAAATCAGCGTAGGCCAGAAAATCATGATTCCTGAAATAGCCGGAGCGGAACCCGTCGGCAGCGAAAAAGGTGACTCAGGCTCAAAAAATAAATTTATCGTCCATGCCCTGATGCCCGGCGAAAGCCTGTCCAAATTGGCTCAGAAATACTACGGGGATTATAAACGCTTTGATATCATTGCGGAATATAACAACATGGAAGATGCCACCCGTGTAAAAATCGGACAGGAAATCAAAATCCCCGTAATTGAAGGGCTGCCGTTTTATGCCGATAAACCAAAAACAACTGCCGTGGTTCCGGTGGAAACACCTGCAGTGCTCCCTGAACCTGTGGCAGATGATTCGGCACCTGAAGCTGAGGAACAGGGAACAGAGGAACCGTCTATAGCCGGGACCGATACGGTGGACACATCGCTCTCCCAAGTGGACAGTTACCGTGACCAGGGTATCAGCCTGTATAATGAAAAAAAATACCAGGAAGCAATATTTGAGCTGCATAAGGTTGTAAATGCTGATTCGGGAGATGAACAGGCCGTACAATACCTGGCCCTGGCCTATCAACGCAGGGGAGAGATATTGTTTGATGAAGGAAACCTTTCCGACGCCAGAAAACAATTTGAAACCGCCCTGCAATATGACACCGATTGCGCTCTTTGCCGGGACGGTATAAAAAAATGCGATACGGCCGTGGCCGATGAAATAAAGGCCGCTGGAATCGACCTGTTCAACCGGAAACAGTACACACAGGCGATTTCAAAATTTGAACAAGTACTCGATATACAGGCGAATAATCCGGCAGCGGTGGATTACCTGTCCCGGTCTCATTTTCAATCCGCCCTTATTTTATACAATAATGGTGATTACCTTAATGCCGGAAACCGATTTGAAACGGCCCTGCAATACGATAGCACCTGCCGGCGCTGCCGGGACTATGTCAAAAAAGCATTGGATACGTATCTTGAAATCCATTACAACCGGGGGATTACCGCTTATGGCAAGGAAGATTTGCCCTCGGCCATAAAAGAATGGGAACTGGTGGTTGCAGTAGACCCGTCTTACAAAAAAGTTAAACCAAACCTGGAAAAAGCAAAAGATCTTTTTGAAAAGCTGGAAAAAATTAAACAAAACAGCCAGCCCTGAAAATTGAAGACGCAAGGCTGAAAACAGTGGTCAGCTATCCTCCCCTGACAACCGGAAAACAACCCCGGCGTAACATAACCACAAAACATGAATTCCATTGGCCTGATAAAGCCCTTTTTTCGGGAAAACCGGTATAAAATTGCCATTGGTCTGGCCAGCCTGATGGTGGTGGATCTTTTGCAGCTTTATATTCCCCGTATCATTAAACGGGCTGTGGATGACCTGACCGCGCTGCAGGTTGATATGAAAGGGCTGCTGATCTATGCCGCCTGCATGGCCGGTATCGCTCTTGTGATCGGCCTTTTCCGATATGTATGGAGGCGCTGCCTGCTGGGCACTTCGCGGCGCATTGAAGAAGGGTTGCGCAACCGTCTCTTTGACCATGTCCAAAGCCTTTCCGCGTCCTATTTCGACCATGTGAAGACCGGAGACCTGATGGCCCATTCAACCAATGACATCCAGCAGATCCGGATGGCTGCGGGCATGGGTATGGTGGCCCTGAACGATGCCGTGGTACTGGGCACGGCAGCCATCGGATTCATGCTGTATATCAACGTCTTTTTGACTTTTCTTGTCGTTATCCCCATGCCCTTTATTGTTCTGGGCACCCGGTTTTTCAGCAAAAAAATGCACCATCGCTACCAGGCAGTCCAGGCCGCCTTTTCAGACCTTACCGAGGTGATTAGGGAACGGTTTGCCGGAATCCGCATCATCAAGGCCCATAATCTTGAAAAAGACGCGGCGGCCCGGGTCCGGTCTGTTTCCCAGGCCTATATCGATAAAAATATGGGTCTGGTGAAAATCATCGGTTCTTTTTTTCCCATGATGCTGCTTTTTTCAAACCTGAGCCTGGTGCTCCTGCTTTACTTCGGCGGTCGCCAGACCATTCTGCAGACCATCACCCCCGGGGATTTTGTTGCCTTTATCAGTTATCTGGGACTGTTGACCTGGCCGATGATGGCTTTGGGGTGGGTCATCAATTTGATTCAACGGGGACGGGCCTCTTTAGACCGCATCCATCGAATCTTGAAAACACCCCCCGACATCGCAGACAATGCCCGGGCCGTACCCTCAGGGCCGATTAAGGGCAGAGTCGTTTTTAAAAACATATCCTTTGCCTACCCTTCCGATACAGAGACGGCTTCAGCCAAAAGCCTTGACCGTATCGACCTGACTATTGAACCGGGCCGGGTTTTAGGCATCGTCGGACCTCCCGGAAGCGGCAAGACAACGCTGCTGAACCTGGTGCCAAGGCTTTATGACCCCACCTCAGGCAATGTTTTTATAGACGGCCGGGGCCTTCGCACCCTGCCGGTGCAGGAACTCAGGTCCCATATCGCCATGATGCCCCAGGAACCTTTTTTGTTCAGCGGCACCATTGCGGAAAACATCAGGTTCGGCGCCCCCGACGCCACCTTCCGGCAACTGGAACAGGCGGCGGCAGATGCGGCACTCCTGGACACCGTGACAGCGCTTCCCGACGGTTTTGACACCGTTGTGGGCGAAAAAGGCATTATCCTGTCCGGTGGGCAAAAACAGCGCGTGGCCCTGGCCCGGTGCCTGCTGAGCCCCTCGACCATCCTGCTTCTGGACGACCCGGTGAGCCAGGTGGACCTGGAAACCGGCAGCCATATCATTGCCATCATCAGAAAAATCGCCCGCAGACGCTCGGTCATCATCGCCTCCCATCGTCTTTCCGCCGTTCAGTTTGCCGATCAGATCATCACACTCGACCAGGGCCGAATTATCGAACGGGGAACCCACACGCAGCTTCTCAAGACCGGACAATATTACGCAAAAACCTTTCACCTGCAGGAAACCGAAGAGGATTTGCATGCGCGGTGATTTCGGATATTCCGAGGAGGTAAAACTTGGCAAACGCCGGGACGCAAAGCTTCTGGGCCGGCTGTATCCCTACACGCAGGCCTACCGACGCCAGCTCACGGTTTCCATCGCACTTATATTGGCAATTACGTTCCTGGATCTAGCCCTGCCCTATATCATCAAGGTGGCCATTGACCGCTATATCGTACCGCAAGAGCAGACTGCAGCCATACAAAAAGAAACACCCATGGAACCGGCCCTCCGGCAATTCACGGTCAACCTGGACATACCGGAAAGACAGGCCCTGGTCGAAAAATACAGGCATCTGTTTACCATTGATAAAACCACGGCCGTTATTCCCTTTGACAAGTTGGAACAGATTGAAAAAAAGGATCTTTTTATCCTGCGCCGGGATGATATTGACGGGCTGACTAAGGTGGCCCTGATTTTCCTGGTCCTGGTGATCGTCGACTTTGGTCTCAATTTTGTTCAGAAAATGAT
>CAZFXX010000012.1:0-25211 GCA_964522985.1 uncultured Desulfobacteraceae bacterium | reverse complement strand
TTGGCCGGTGACAGGCCCTCGATAAGATCAACATCCGGTTTGTCCATTCTTTCCAGAAACTGCCTTGCATAAGTGGACAACGATTCCACATAACGGCGCTGGCCTTCGGCATAGAGCGTATCAAAAGCAAGTGTTGATTTTCCGGATCCCGACAAACCGGTCACGACGATAAATTGATTGCGGGGCAGTTCGACATCAATGTTTTTCAAATTGTGCTGCCGGGCACCCCGAATGATTATTTTTTCTGATTTCATGGTTTTAATTTATGGTGTCCTTATCGGTAAATACCACCGTGTTTAAATAAAAAAATCTGTCAATCGTCTATCAAGCGTCAACCGAAGGTCACGCCAACTGTTTTCAGCAGACAATGGCCTGACTTTTAATTTCCAAAAAAATAATTTACAGTATCTGGCTGTCGCCCAAAAGAAAGTATAATACAGGGCACCTGAAAAATTTCAAACATAATTTAACACAAAAATCGCTTGCCGGGCTGCCTGAACAGCAGATGATAAAATAAACAAAAATCATTCAATAAAAAATAACTAAATTTTAACAACGGCTTAACCCTATCAAAGGGGTTTATTAATTGTTCTTGAGACTTCATTTTGATTCGCAACGTTGGCCTCACTCGGCTTTAATAAATTAACAAAGTATAAAAAATA
This sequence comes from uncultured Desulfobacteraceae bacterium, assembly GCA_964522985.1. GTDB lineage: Bacteria > Desulfobacterota > Desulfobacteria > Desulfobacterales > 4572-123 > 4572-123. Next base: position 24,549 of record CAZFXX010000012.1, on the reverse strand, counting down.
AAGAAAACAGCAGAAAAATAAAGAAAATGAGCGTATTGAAAAATGTTACATCAAACTGCAAAATTGCAGATCTGCCTAAAAATATTGAAAATATCGTTTCTTCAAAAAAGGTTGTAAATAAGGGGAGTTGCCATCACTATGTTAAAAATAGATATGAAAACAAATAGATAGAAACTGTTGATAATCCAAAAACAAATATGCGCTAAACCGCATTCTTTCGGTTTGACAGGAATACCAAGACACACTATAACGACATTGTTTTTTGATAATGTTTGCTCATAACCTGATATAATTCTTCTTAATTGATCAAAATCGGTTTTTATTTTTTTATTTCTCCAATAATTTAGTCCAATTGTCTTTGTCTGTTTTGAGATTCACCAATGTTACTTGGAAATCAGATCACGCAAAATTGTTTTCCCACGGCTTTGCAAACTTGTTGCGGACGCGTTAATTTTAATTGTTATAAAGTATAGGCTATTACGTTTAATGGATGATATCTGGAAAGAGATAAAAACGACTGTTAAGAAGCAGATTCCGGCCCACAGTTATAAAATGTGGATTGAACCGGTGGAATTCTTACGCCGGCAGGAGAGTTGCATTGTTCTTGCCTGTAAAAATACGTTTTCCAGGAAACGACTGCTTGAACATTATGGCCCGCTGATTGTTAAAGAGTTAAGAAAAAAATCCGGTATAAAATATAAGCTTGTCATAGAAATTTCGACAGGCAAACGGCCCCCTGAAAAGGGGTATGGTGTTGAACCTCAGATGCCGTTGCCCAATTTAAATGTACGTCCCCACAGCGGCAGGCTGTTACGGCGTGACTTTACTTTTGACCAATTTGTTGTTGGAGACAATTCTGATTTTGCCTATTCCGCAGCGCTTTCCCTGGCCACTCACCGGAATAATCAACAGAACAGTCTCTTCCTGCAGTCAAATGTCGGAATGGGGAAAAGCCATCTCTCCCAGGCAATCGGACATCATATTTTATCGAAATTTCCATCCGAGCGTGTTTACTATATTACGGCTGAGGACTTTACCAATGAAATGGTATATGCGCTCAGACACGATCGCATCGAACAGTTTAAAGAAAAATATCGATACAATTGTGATGCGCTGCTCATTGAGGATGTTCATTTTCTGACCGGCAAAGAGAGAACCCAGCTGGAACTGTGCCTGACGCTGGACACATTGCTGGACGCGAAAAAAAAGATCATTTTTTCAAGTTACTATCTTCCTGCGGACATACCCAGGCTGCATGATAATCTGCAGTCACGCCTTTCAGGTGGTTTGATTTCAAGGATTGATGCACCGTGTTTCAGAACCCGGGTCAGGATATTGCACAAAAAATGTCTTCAACATAATTATTTAATGCCAAATGCGGTTACCGATTATCTGGCCGGAGAGCTTACAGAGAATGTGCGACAGTTGGAAAGCGGCCTTATCGGAGTGGCGGCCAAATCTTCACTACTGGGGAATTCCATTGATATTAGTCTGGCCAAGAGCGTCGTTGAAAATATTTCCCGCCGAAAAAAAAATATCACCATAGATGTGATTAAAAAAATTGTGGGCAAGTATTATAATGTGTCGATTGAAGATCTTGTTTCAAGTTCCCGGAAGCAGAAAATCGTTAAACCCCGTCAGATTGCAATTTATCTGGCACGCAGGTATACGGACCAGCCTATTCAGTCTATCGGAAAAAGTTTCAACCGTTATCATGCCACTGCCATCTATGCCATTAATTCCGTCGAGAAGGCGCTGAAAGAAAGTACCCGAATCCAGGAACATGTCAAATTTTTTAGTAAAAAACTGGAAACCGGCGATTTCTAGGCATCCGCTATTGCAGTGTTCAAATAGGCAGATTTGTTTTTCTCCCCGATTGCGTTTATCGCCTATGCGGGAAAACCCCGTATTTTAGGGTCCCGGAAAAAATAAATTATACGATTTTGTCTGTCTTTTGGCCCGGCTGCTGCGTTGCGTCAATGGCCCCCTATAACAAGCATGAAACCATCGCCGCGCCTTGTATCCAACCCAAAATCAAGCGCACTCTCAGTTTAATGAATTCTTTCCGAGGCCCCTATACATTCATAGGCCACGTTAAATGGTTGAGTAGTTGACGATCTCTGAATCACTGTATTTTCATAAACATAACTTCCGAAGCGACCAGATCTTCCAGAATTTCCATGCGATCCTGCTGATCGCCCTCAATCGCACATCTTAGACTTACGGCGCACAGCCTTGTGCAAATCGGATCTGTCTTATTGAAACTGCCAAAACACTCAATGTGATCATCGAGTGATCTTTTCTCAAAAATTGCGCTCATATTTTTACCTCAATTGCCAGCAATGATAGCATTTCATCATGAATTTGTCTGTTGGTCGCCAGGATTTGGTTGCCATCTATCCTATACGGCCTGTTGGAAAAATCAGTTACCCGGGCACCGGCTTCGGTTGCGATCAGCATTCCCGCCGCAGTGTTCCATGGTTTGAGATTTTCCTCCCAGTACCCTTCAAAACGGCCGTATGCAACAAAACAAAGATCCAGTGCTGCAGAACCCAGTCCTCTGATGCCGCGGGCCGCTTTCAGGCAATGGGAAAACCGGGTCATAAGTTCAGGGAAAACAGGCTTCACATCATAGGGAAAACCGGTTACTAATAAACTGTCTTGTACACCTTTGGAATCGGAAACCCGAATCGGATTTCCGTTAAGCACAGCGCCGCGGCCCTTTATGGCTGAAAAAAGTTCCCCGCTTTCTTCAGCCATAAGCGCATACCCGGGATACTTGTCGCGGATCGTCTGGATGATTGCCTTTCCCGATTCTATGTCGGCATTGGTAACCAGATCGGTTATATCCTTTTTTTGGATATCTAAAAAATTTACCGGAATGGCCGCGCAGTATTTCAGCGCCTTTGCCGGCTGCCGCCAAACCAATTTTTATTATTGATTCAAACTCCATAAGAAAGGAAATTTATATTTTTTTTGACCGGTATGTCAATAGGTTTGTCATGTTTTTAATGAGTGGTGAAAGACTTGCCGATTTATTGGCCGAAATCGCGGTACCCCTGAATCTCTGTTCAAAGTTTTGAATGGTTCCCGCGTCTATTCGGTCCATTTTGTTTAAAACCCTGATGGTTGTAATAGACTGCAGTTTGAGTTGAGTGAGAATTTTTTCCACCGATTCGATTTGATTTTCAAAACGAGGATTGCTGATATCAATCACATGCAGCAGCAGGTCGGCATTTTCAAGCTCTTCAAGCGTGGCCCGAAAAGCAACCAGTAAATCATGGGGGAGATTTTTGATAAAGCCTACGGTATCCGTGATAATCACTTCCACATCGCGAGGAAACTTCAATCGCCTGCTGGAGGGATCCAGCGTGGCAAACAGACGGTTTTCAGTGAGAACGCTGCTATTGGTAAGTGTGTTTAAAAGGGTTGATTTTCCGGCATTCGTATATCCAATGATGGAAATAACCGGCAGACCTTTTTTGTGACGTTTTGACTTTTGTTGTTTTCGATGACGAGACACAGTCCCCAGTGCTTTTTCCAGACGTTTGATGCGATCACGAACACGCCGGCGGTTTATTTCCAGTTTGGTTTCTCCGGGGCCTCGCCCGCCGATACCGCCGGTAAGACGGGACATGGCGGTATTCCGGGTAACCAGACGAGGTAGCAAATATTTGAGCTGAGCCAGTTCCACTTGCAGTTTGCCTTCCCGGGATTTTGCCCGCTGGGCAAAAATATCAAGAATCAACTGGGTTCGATCGATCACTTTCAGGTCGATCTTGTCGGTAATGGATCGGATCTGGGACGGATTTAATTCCTGATCAAAAATAATCAGGTCGGTTCCCTGATGCAGGGCGCGGATCGCTAATTCCCTGAGTTTGCCAAACCCCATCAGATAGCGTGAATCTGCCTTAGGGCGATGCTGAATGATGGTTTCAGTTATATCTATGCCGCTTGAACGGGCTAGCTCTGCAAGTTCCATGAGTGAATCTGAGGCTGCATTTTTAGATAATGACGTAACACTGATCAGCAGCGCTTTTTCTTTATTAGGGTCAGTCTTATACAGACGCCCTGTTTGAGCGAGTTCGGTCTCCAGTGCCCGGATAAGATCCATACACCCGATATCCAGTTGATGAGGTAAGAGAGGGGGGATCAGGCGATATGGGGTTTTGTTTCTGTTTTGAGGAAGTATATGACCGGCATGGATCTTGTCGGGCAACCCGTCACTTTTAATGGTAATGGCGGCTATCAAATCAAGCCTTAAAAGGGACAGGTCCGTAAGATCATCACTTGTAAGGCCACCGCTGCCAAGACGGGTATGAATGCAGCGAAGACCTCTTAAGCGGTCTTCGGCGATCCGGTATTCACTGATATCGGGAATCATAATTCCCTGATTGTTTCCGATGATTACATGGGCAACTCTTCCCTGTCGGTTTATCATCAATCCGATTTGACGACCTGTTTCGACTGACAGCCGGCAAAGGTCGCGGCTTAACCCTGCAGTTACAATAAATTCCGGAGGAATACGGCGGCGGTATAAATTCTCAAATTTACGAATCTGATCAGATTTAAGGCCTTTAAGATTCCCAAAAAGTTTTTTCATATTAGAATAACATCAGGCCATATCGCTGCTGACTGTTTATGCCATATCGTCAGGGGCCAGGGCCTCAAAGCGGGTGTAAGTATTTAAAAAAGCCATGTGGACGGTCCCTACAGGACCGTTTCGCTGCTTGGCAAGTATGAGTTCAGCTTTTCCCCGGTTAGGGTTATTGCTGTCTTTGTTATACAGCTCATCCCGATAGATAAAAGCCACAACATCGGCGTCCTGTTCAAGAGCCCCCGATTCTCTTAAATCGGAAAGCATTGGACGCTTGTCACCGCGTTCTTCGAGTTTACGGTTAAGCTGTGAAAGGGCTACAACCGGAATGCTAAGTTCTTTTGCCAGCCCCTTGAGTGATCTTGAAATTTCGGAAATTTCAAGATCACGCCGTTCAGCCGAGGCGCGGCCCCTCATAAGCTGCAGATAATCGATCAGGATAAGCCCGATGTTTTTATCCATCTTCAACCGGCGGGCTTTGGCCCGGATTTCAATCGCTGAAATACTAGCTGAGTCATCGATAAAGATTGGCGCATCAGATAAGATCGAGCCTGCATCCGTCAGTTTGTCCCAGTCACCACGATTGAAAAAACCGCTTCGCAGCCGGTTGGAGTCGATTCTGGCTTCGGAACATAGCATGCGCATGCTCAATTGTTCTTTGGACATTTCCAGCGAAAAAATGGCGACAGGTGTATTTGCATCGATGGCGGCATTTCTGGCGATATTCAGGGCCAGTGACGTTTTACCCATACTAGGTCTGGCCGCCAGGATGATCAGATCCGATGGCTGGAGACCGGACGTCATGGTGTCGAGTCGGGAAAATCCGGTTGCAATCCCGGTGACCAGGGCCTTATTGGCCTGCCGTTCTTCGAGAGCCTCAATATTTTTATCAATAATCTGGCTTATGGCAAAAAAAGCCGGGTTAATTTTATGCTCTGAAATTTCAAAAATGGAGGATTCGGCAAAGTCTATCACCTCATCGACATCCCCCTGTTCTTCGAAACATTTTTTTACAATTGTATTGGCTTTTTCAATAAGACGACGCAAACTGGCTTTGTTGTGAATAATTCGGGCATAATGAACCGCATTCACTGCAAGGGGAACAGTGTCCACAAGAGTGGCAAGATAGGTCGCACCACCGATTTGTTCGAGATCACCCCTATTTCTCAAAATTTCTGTGAGGGTCACCAGATCGCACGGTTCGTTTTTGGTGAATAGTTCGGAAATTGCCACAAAAATCTTCTGGTGGGCCGATCTGTAAAAATCCTCCGGTTTGAGGATATCAAGCACATCGAAAAGAGTTTCATTGTCAAGTAAAATGGCGCTGATAATCGACTGCTCGGCCTCAATACTTTGCGGAGGCATTGCATGCAGAGACGAATTTTTAGAAGTCGCTGGATGAGTGTGTGGCATTTGCCTGATATTTACCTTGCTCGGCGGCATTAATAGTTCAAAGCAGAATGCCGGTGGGTGCATTATTGACTTGTCTATTATAATTTCCAGCCGGCAAGCCTTACTAAAGCGATTTGAATGAACAGCAGCAAATCAGAACACTGCGGGCCCCATACTGTCATTTCAGCTACAGCATGAGGCTCAAGTGAATTATTCAGGAATGATTTCAACCGTAATTTCAGGCTCTACTTCTGCGTAGACCCTGATGGGGATTTTGAATGTCCCGGTATTTTTAATGGGTTCGCTGAGCATGATCATTCTTTTTTCAATTTCGATTTCCTGCTCAGTCAGGGCCTTGATGATATCTCTTGATGTAACAGATCCGTAAAGACGATCTCCCTCGCTGACTTTGGCGGGTATGGTGCAGACAACGCCTTCGAGCCTTTTTGCCATCTCTTGAGCAAATTCTTTTTCCTTGGCAATCTGAAGATCGAATTTATGCTTTTCCTGCTCCATCATTTTACGATTTTGCGGTGTGGCCGGGACAGCCTTGTTTTGAGGCAAAAGATAGTTGCGGGCATAGCCGTCGGCAACGGATACTTCACTGCCGATGATACCGAGGGCCTCGATTGTTTCCTTTAATATCACTTTCATTGTAACCTCCATTTAATCGTAATTACCGGTCAGGTCTGAATAGAATATAACCGATAAATTCCTACGATTAATTTATTCGTAAGCGTTCAGGGGGTTCACTTTTTGATCTTCTGAACGGCCGTATTAATTTTGACCGGAACTGTTTTCAATTCCCAGTTTTCTAAAATTTAGCCATATATCAAAAAAACCAACCCCGATAACAGCAAGAAGAAAGAGTTGCTGCAGGGCGATGAGGCCGTATAAAAACAACCTGAGAAATCTTGGAAATTTTTTTTTATTAAAAAAATGTGATACGATAGCAATTCCCTGAAAAAAATAAACCGGCATCAAGATCAACAGGCCGTTTAGTGCCAGCACCTTTATTGCTTTGGACGGGAAAAGAAGTAATAATCCACACCCAATCACACCCCACACTAAAAATTCAGGAGACCTCCACTGTTGTAGAGACCCGAAAGTGGGGGAAAAGAGTGACCTGCTTTTTAGAAGCGGCCTGGCAAGCAACAGGTTTGTCCAGGCCACAAAAAAAGTCAACATAACAACCATTGCCGGAATAATTCGTACCAGAACATATTGGATACTATCAAGCGAGTCTGAAATGACCCGGATGCTTTCTTCAGACATCCCCATGCTCTGATAAAGAACCATTGTAAGTTCAAGATTCTGTTTTACATAGTCAGATACCAGCACAGCAATATTCCCTCCGAACATATTGCTGTAAATCAATAAAAGGACAAGGCCGCTTAATAAAACCGACCCGCAACTGTATAGAACTGTTTTTTCTATGGAGAGATTTAATTCAAAAAATTCGCCAAGAATAAATCCCAAAAAAAATAGTTCAATGAAAAAAAACATATCAATGGGCAGTCCGTCGAGCAATGCGATCATGACAAGAATCGTTGCAATGAATATGACGGCACCGCCCTTGCGGCCCAGTTTTAAACGATAAAACAGCATGGGCAGCGGCATAAATATGGAACAGAAAAAGCCGATTATAGGTATATAGATGGATATTACAAAAATAATAACGGCTATGGCTGTACCTGTTGCAATATCTTTGGCGATCATGGTTTGATCGTTTTGCAGCACTATCATCCTTTCCTGTAGGGCGGTGAGCGGAACGAAGCCGCTAAAATCCCATGGTACCGACATACGGGAGAAGTGCAATTGTACGAGCCCGTTTAATAGCATGGGTCAGGGCTCGCTGATGTTTGGCACAGGTCCCGGATATACGTCGGGGAATTATTTTACCGCGTTCGGTGATAAAATATTTTAATGCCTTGGCATCTTTATAATCAATTACCAGACTGCTGTCGGCACAGAAACGACATACTTTACGACGATGAAAAACTTTTCTTTTTTTCCTGGGGGTATTGGTTCTTTTGCGAGGTTGAAAGGCCATGTTTTACTCCTCTTCTTTACTTTGAATGGGTGTTGTCTGAGGTTCTTCCGGCTGGGCCTCCTGGATTTCAGGCTCAGCAGCTTCGACTTCAGGCACTGAACTTTTTTCAAGGGCATCATTTTGTGCAGCAGCAGCTTCTTTTTCAGCTTTCTCAGCCTGGGCCATTTCTTCCTTAATACGTTCAATATCAACCTGTTTTTCAAGCAGTACGGTCATGAACTTCAATACGCGGTCATCTATTCTGAAGAATCTTTCCAGTTCATCGACCAGATCACCGGTTCCACAGTAATCAAGCCGGGTATAATGGCCACGTGATTTTTTATTAATGTCGTAAGCAAGTTTTTTTTGACCCCAGTCGTCATGCATGACAAGCAAGCCGCCGTATTGCGGGATCAAATCATTGCACCTTTCGAAAAGTGGCGCTCGCTGCTCTTCAGAAAGGTCAGGATCAATAATTATGATCGTTTCGTACCTTCGCATATTTCCTCCTTATGGATGTTATAGCCCCGGAAAACCGGAGCAAGGAGTGGTGAAATGTCACCACTAAAATTTAATATAATATCAATGTAACAAATTTTCTGTCAAGACTATTTTTATTTATATAAAAGTCGTGAGATATGAGTTTTGAGTAGTAAGAAACAAAGCCGCGGTTTTGAGTCTCTTACAACTCAAAACTCACCACTCAAATCTTTCATGCCTCGTCAAAATTTTTAATTTTTTGCCAGACAGGACATGGCCGTTATTCAAAATCAAACTTTGAATCAGTAAGAGCCGGAATTAAAAAAAATTGTATCCCGAAGCAATGCCAGTTATCCGTGGTCAAGGACATAATTACGCAATTTTAATAAAAAAAAAAAGGGTTAGCCCTGAAAAAGCTAACCCATTGTATAAAAAATCTGGTGGGCCGTCCGAGAATCGAACTCGGAACCTACTGATTAAGAGTCAGGTGCTCTGCCTAGTTGAGCTAACGGCCCAAAATAAATTGATCTGATCACAGATCCAAACGGATAAGCTTCGTATCAGCTTTCAATGTGGATGTCAAATTATTTTTATCTGTTTGAGGTATAAATAATTTTTTATATCCGTCCAGGGGCCAAGAATTCACGCTGGTCTATATCGCGTGGACCCTGCCGGAGATCAAGTTTGTTAATAACATTTTATAGCCTTTGACCTCAAGTACTTAACCTGGATTAAACCCGTTACAAGGGATAGTTGATTTTTAATTAATTTTAAACTAACCTTGTTGATAAAAAATTTTGGTTTATCATGAAGGATGCCAAATTTATAATTACCTGTATACAATAAGATTGATGATGGATGAAAGGATTTAACAAATTATGAAACAGGAAAAATCACGCCGTTTGTTTGAAAATGCATTAAAAATAATACCCGGTGGTGTCAACAGCCCTGTGCGTGCCTGCCGGGCGGTGGGCACTGATCCGGTGTTTATTGATCATGCCGATGGCTGTATGCTTTTTGATGCGGATGGAAACGGTTTTATCGATTATGTCGGATCATGGGGACCGATGATTTTAGGTCACAGACACCCACTGATCATCGAGGCCCTTACGGAAACCCTGAAACAAGGAACCAGTTTTGGGGCACCGACGAAACTTGAAATCAATCTGGCGGAAATGATTGTCGATGCCGTGGACTCGGTTGAGATGGTCAGGATGGTCAATTCCGGAACCGAGGCCACAATGAGCGCGATTCGTCTGGCCCGGGGAGTAACCGGCCGGGACATGATTATAAAATTTGATGGATGCTACCACGGCCATGCGGATACGTTGCTGGTTGAAGCCGGTTCAGGGGTCGCAACCCTGGGTATTCCGGGCAGCCCCGGCGTTCCAAAATCCGTGGTTGAACATACACTCTCGCTTCCCTACAATGATATGGAAGCTGTTCGGGACATCATGACCCGTCAGGGCGACCGGATCGCCTGCATTATTGTCGAACCGGTCGCCGGGAATATGGGGCTGGTGGCACCGGTGCCCGGATTTTTAGAAACCCTCAGAGAGCTTACCCATGCAAGCGGAAGCCTGCTGATATTTGATGAAGTAATGACGGGGTTCAGGGTTGCATATGGCGGGGCCCAGACGTTGTATCATATCACGCCTGATATTTCCTGTTTTGCCAAAATAATCGGTGGTGGATTACCGGTGGGCGCTTATGGCGGCAGGCGGGATATCATGAAGCATATCTCACCTGAAGGGGCCGTTTATCAGGCCGGGACATTGTCCGGTAATCCGCTGGCCATGGCGGCTGGAATCGCTACCTTAAAACAGCTCAAAACGCCTGGATTTTATGAAAATCTTAATAAAAGGGCTGATAAACTTGCCGTCGGTTTGAAAAAAGCTGCCGAAAACGCAGGTATCAAGGCCAGAATTGATCATGTCGGTTCCATGCTTGGATTTTTCTTTACGGATCGGGAAGTGGCAAATTTTGAAGATGCTAAAACCTGTGACCTTGAACTGTTTGCCACATATTATAAAGGTATGCTGAATAAGGGCATTTATCTGGCGCCCTCTCAATTCGAAAGCCTTTTTGTATCCACAGCGCATGAGGTCGAACAAATTGATGCGACAATCAAGGCGGCCGAGGAAGTGCTGGACGGGTTATAAAAATAATCAGGATAAACAAAAGCAGTGTCAAATCAGGATGCGGGGCTGAGATTAGAAGTAATATTTACAGTCGACTATGGGACAGATTTTGTCTGAGTCAAAACGAAGCCACGTTTCTTGAGCGTCGAGCTCATTGCCTTGCCCGAACAAATTCAGTCTCAGGTTGATAGCATAATTTTGGGTAATAAAAAAATCGATACCCGTTGTGATCGGATTTGGATAGCCTCCTTTCTGCTTATCTGAGTTGTAACAGAAAATAGTGCCGGTGTTATCCGAAAATACCGGCAGTTTAGATACGGCACAGCCATAACCTGTTGTCATCATGAATATGATCAGTGCGGGTATGTATTTTTTCATCTGCACCTCCTTTTTTAACACGAACTTTTAATGACTTAACTCAAGTAACATGCCAATATTTTGACGACTGCGTTTATCGGACCATGTGTAGGGCCTATTAAGAAATAATTTGAGAAGGATATCTATCCGTATTATTTTAAAACAGGGATAGTGATGAGGATAAGAGATGGTGGATTCGTTTTAAGCGTATCTTTTGGTATACAGGGGATGTTCAAAAAGTGTCAAAAAAAATTGGTGCTTCGAGGCTTACCGCGGGCAATTTTATCGACAGCATTAATTCGGGTTAATGAATCGTTTCATTTGGAGACGGCAGTATTGACAAGCTGACCAGGTAATGTCCCTTGAAACGGCCCTGATCCTCTTTGGTAATATTTTCGATCTGGGTCGGCAGACACTTTGTCGGGCACCCTGAATCCGTACCGTAGTATTTCATTTTAAAAATATTACCGGCCTTTAAACTACCTATAATATCGGATTCCTTTTTAACCAAAACAAAAAGCGATTCCGAGTCCGAATTCCACAGTTTGAACTGATAAAGTATCTGGATTTCGGGCGATAAAAATTCAACACTGTGAAATTGATTCAAAAAATTTTGGCTTTCCGGCCCTGTCTTTTCATTATTGTCGAAATGGCTATATAAATTCATCACGGGCTCCTTTAAAATTGTTTTAGCTGCCAAGAGACGATCATGGATTTTTCCCCACTGTGACCTGACAAGAAAATATACAAAACCCGTGCCAATGTTTCATACATGCTCCAAAAATTTCAGAAAGCAGCCATGGTGAGCCGTGACCGCCTGCGAGAAACCCGGAACGTATTTAGGCGCTTTTAGGGTTCAGATAAAAATAAATTCATAAATTTTTAGTGTTAAGGCGCCCCGTGGGAGACATAATCGTTAAACATCCCGAAGGCTATAACGGGAGATGAGGCGGGACAGATAGGTTCTCTGGATATCCAGTATTTTGGCGGCGTTACTTCTGTTTCCGCCGGTATGTTTGAGTGTGAGGGTGATGAATTCTTTTTTGAAGTTGTTCACTGCCTTTTCCATGGTCATACCGATCTGAGAATCGGGGACACTGGGTCTTGAGATATCAATCGGCAGGTCTTCGGGAACAATATTCCGTCCGTTGCCCATGACCACCGCTCTTTCCAACGCATTTCGCAGTTCACGTACATTCCCGGGCCAGTCATAGCGCATCATTTTCTGTTTGGCCTCACTGGATAGACGAAGATTCGGAGAACCGGTTTCTTTTTTGAAAATATTGAGAAAATATTCGGACAGCAGGGGAATATCCGATATCCTCTCCCGCAAGGTCGGTAGACTAAGAGAGACGACATTCAGCCGGTAGTACAGATCTTCCCTGAAACAACCGTTTTTGACTTCTTTGGCAAGCGCTTTATTGGTTGCTGAAATAACCCGTACATCCACTGAAATTGGTGTATTACCGCCGACCCGGTAAAACACGCCTTCTTGAAGGACACGGAGCAGTTTTGCCTGCATTCCCGAATTCATTTCACCGATTTCATCCAAAAAAATCGTACCCTTGTCCGCCAGTTCAAATTTGCCTGTTTTACGGCCTACGGCACCGGTAAAGGCACCTTTTTCATGTCCGAACAGCTCATCTTCCAGCAGGGATTCCGGCAATGCCGCACAGTTCAAGACCACTAGAAGTTTATCTTTCCTTGGACCGGCCCTGTGAATCAGCCGTGCCAGGAGTTCCTTACCGGTTCCGCTATCTCCTAAAATGAGTACCGTTGCTTTTGAATTGGCGACTTTGAAGGCATCGGAGATGACCTTTTTCATGGATTTACTTTCCCCGATTATCTGGTATTTTGCCCCCAGTTCTTCCTTTAAATCCCGGTTTTCCCGTTTTACCTGATCAATTTTACGGGCGTTTCCGATGGCCATGGCCGCAAGTTCGGCAAAGACCTCAAGGGTCTGCATGTCCTGCTTTTGAATCGAACTGCCGTCCTGCTTGTCGATAATCTGGACAACGCCGATTACGTCATTGTTCATTTTCATGGGAACGCAGGCGATAGATCGGGTTTCCATGCCCAATGATTTGCTGATTTCACCATACCAGCGCCGGTCCTTGCTGACATCCTGAATAAGCAGCGGTGTCCCCTGTTCAGCAACGCGGCCGGCAATGCCCTGGCCAAGTTTGACTTTATACTCTTTAATCTCGCTTTTTTTTTCTCCGGTGGCCACCTTGAAGTAAAGTTGCCTGGTTTTAGGGTCCAGGAGCAGCAGAGAACAGGCCCTGGCCTGCATCATCTGGGTTGCGGTTTCAATAATAAGCTCAAGAAGTTTATCAATATCCTGAACCGAAGAAACCCATGATGATATCACTTTTAACCGTGCAATAGGTGTGTCCACCTGCGGTATGGTATTTGGAGAACTGCTGAGCATATAATTTTCACCGTTAAGTAAGGATAACAATTCATAAAGAGGTATCGCGTAACTGTATGTTTTAATATACTCAACTCGAATCTTTATGTCAATTCAAATAATTAAACCACATATCGATATTTATGAAAATGATCGGCCCGGCATTTACAGATAAAACCAATGTGTCAGTAGCCGACACCATAAAATAAAAAAAACATGCACACCGCTCTCAAGGGCGGCCAAAAAGGTTGACATATTTACTGTTCCTGAATACCTATGACACTAACCTCGCTTTCTGACGCCCAGACCGGGTTGTATTTGCGAAAAATTTGTTTTTAACTGTATGCAAACAAAATAATCCGTTTATGGTGATGAACTTTCCCATGTCAAATAAAAACCTTGCCAAAAATTGTATCCCTGAAAATGTGACTAAAATTCATTTAATTGCGATTTGCGGAACCGGAATGGGTGCCCTGGCCGGGATGCTGAAGGACAAGGGTTTCACGGTAAGTGGATCAGACCGGAACATCTATCCACCCATGAGTGATTTTCTATCTCACAAAAAAATTTTTGTTGCCGATGGATTCCTCCCGAAAAACCTATCGAATGAACCGGACCTGGTGGTTATCGGCAATGCTGTAAGTCGGGATAATCCTGAAGTTATGGAAACCATTCGCCGGGGCCTTAACTTCTGCTCCATGCCGCAGGCGATTAATCATTTTGGGGTCGCCGATAACCATACGATTCTGATTGCCGGGACCCATGGCAAAACAACGACTTCCTCTATCCTTGCATGGATTTTATATCAAGCCGGACAAGAGGATGAAAAATTCGACCCTTCCTATTTCATCGGTGGCATACTGGAAAATTTTAAAAGCAATTACCGTATCGGCAAGGGATCGTATATGGTCATCGAGGGGGATGAATATGATACTGCATTTTTTGACAAGGGGCCCAAATTTTTGCATTATGATCCGTTAATCGCTGTCTTGACCAGTGTCGAGTTTGATCATGCGGACATATTCAAAGACCTGGACCATGTCAAAAGGACTTTTAACCGTTTTTTATCACAACTTTCTTCTGACACCCATCTACTGATATTTGACCAGGATAAGAATATTGCCCGGCTGGTCAAGGAGAAGCGCTGTGAGATATACGCCTATGGGCCAAATCCGGATTCGGCCTGGCACCTGAAACGATTTTTTGTTCATCCGCCCTGGACCTTTTTTGAGGTTTACAGCCAGGGCAGACATTTCGACAATTTCAAAACCCGGCTTATGGGCCGGCACAACTTGATGAATACCCTTGCCGCCATAGCTGCCGCAACACGCCTGCACGTTCCCCGACAGACCATCAAAAAAGCACTTGAACTCTTTCAAGGGGTCAAGCGCCGACAGGAGGTGCGGGGAATTAAAAACGGCATTACCATTATTGATGACTTTGCGCATCATCCGACAGCGGTAAAAGAGACGCTCTGCGCCCTCAAACCGTTTTGCACGAACGGACGTTTGATTGCCGTGTTTGAACCGCGTACAAATTCGAGTATGCGCAAGGTGTTTCAAAACGTCTATCCTTTAGTATTTGATCAGGCGGATCTGATCTGTATCTGCAGACCGTCACTGCTCCATAAAATCCCACCCGATGAGCGTTTTTCCGCTGAAAAGCTGGTATCTGATTTAAAGGCACGCGGTAAAAATGCGCTTTATTTCCCCCATACGGGTTCAATTGTCGATTATCTGGCAGGCAATACCGTAACCGGCGATTACATACTGGTCATGTCCAATGGTGCTTTTGATAATATTCATGAAAAACTGCTTGATGCACTTTAACCGCTCCACGGTTTTTTCTATCCTGGTGCTTTTGTACACGACTCGACGCACCCGGCAAATTTTTTTACACCACCACCCAAAAATACTTTTTAGGCGTGTATCAATGAAATAGTTGACAAAAAAAACGATTAAAAATAGAATTATTAATTTTGGTTTTTTGATCATTAATACTTTCTAATGCAAATCTTGCCTGCCCTGCTTGCAGGGAATCAGGTTAATCTCTACAGGGGTGAACTGTAATGCTCAAAGTAATGCGGAACTATGCATCTAGTTGGTTGATAAAATTTATTCTGGGAGCCATCGTTATTGTTTTTATTTTCTGGGGTGTCGGCAGTTTTACTTCAAAACGAGCCTCCAGAGTGGCTATGGTAAACGGCGATGTGATTACCATGCAGGAATACGATAACGCATATAACCAGATGATTGAAAACCTGCAGCAGCGGCTTGGAAATAATCTGGACGATAAAATGCTGGAAATGCTGAATGTCAGGCAGCAGACCCTGGATCAACTCATCGAAAAAAAATTGATTTTACAGCAGGCTGAAAAACTTGACTTCAGGGTTTCCAATGATAAACTTGCTGATTTTATCCGAGGTATGAAGGTATTTCAAAACGAGGGCAGATTTGATAACCGCCTGTACAACAGAGTTTTAAACCACTACCACATGACACCTGAAGGGTTTGAGGAACTGCAGAAAGAATCCATGCTGATAGAAAAAATAAAATCGCTTGTCAGCGACAGCGTCAAGGTCTCGGACAATGAAGCAAAAGAGTGGTTTAAATACACCAATGCATCAGTTGATATTGATTTTATAGTGCTTCGGCCCGACAGCTACAAGAACGATGCCCTGTCCCCCGAAGAGATCAAAGCCTACTTTGATAAACATCAATCCGCTTACAAAACAGAACCGCGGGTCAATGTTCGCTATATTCATTTAAATCCCGATGATTTTATAGACAAAACAAATATCAGTGATGCGGAAATAAAGGATTATTACGACACAAATCAGGCTGAATTCAAAACTGAAAAAACAGTTGAAGCACGTCACATTCTGATAAAGGTGGACCAGGATGCTGAACCGAAAATCGTCGGCGAGAAAAAAGAAAATGCCCTGGATGTTATGAAAAAAGCCCGCTTGGACCAGGATTTTGCCAAACTAGCCCAAACGTACTCAGAAGGCCCCAGTAAAAAAACAGGCGGATATCTTGGTTATTTTAAAAAAAAAGAGATGGTCAAGCCTTTTGCAGACAAAGCATTTGCCATGAAAGCCGGTGAAATAAGTGAGCCGGTGCGTACCCGTTTTGGATGGCATATTATTAAAATCGAAAATATAAAGGGCGCTTCGACGCTTTCCTTTGAAAAAACAAAACTTGAAATCGGTCAAAAACTTGCGGCTAAACAGGCGAAAAATATTGCCTATGACGAAGCCGAGGCGGTTTATGACGGCTTGTTTGAAGGAGAGGACTTCATTAAAACCGCACGTGAAAAAAATATAGACGTACTTACGGTGGAATTTTCACAAAAGGGGCCTGCAAAGGTGGTCACAAACCCTGCAAAATTCGCATCTTCCGCATTTGCGCTTGAACCGTTGGAGGTCAGCAATCCTCTGGATTTTGACAATGGATATTATATACTGCAGTTAATCAATAATATTCCTTCCGAAATTCCTTCTTTTGATACGGTTAAGGATCGTGTGGAAGCTGATCTGCAAAAAGAAAAAAGGGATGCTAAGGCCCGCTCGGATGCCGAAACACTGTTGAGCAGCATCCACGGCGGACAATCCATGGAAACTACCGGCAAGACATTTTCGTTAACGCCGATGAGCACCGGTTTTTTTAAGCGTAGCGGTGCCATCCCGAAAATCGGCAATTCCCCTGAAATAGCGGCAGCCGCCTTTTTGTTGACCGATAAAAATCCATTGGCCGACAAAATTATAAGGGCGTTAGATAATTATTATATTATACAGTATAAACAGAGAAAATCGCCGAATGTCGATACCTTTGAAAAAGAAAAAGAGGATATCAGGACAAAACTGCTTCAGCAAAAAAGATTTGACACCTTCAAGGCCTACCTGGCCCAGGTAAAAGATAAAAGTGATATAATTATTGAAAAAAATATTTTAGAGTAGACTTCCTGCTTACCTGAGAAGTATGCCTTGCAGATGATTGAAGTATCGCAAAATGGAAGAGGAGATTTAATGGGTAAATTTAATTCTGGAAAATTTGACCACGAATCCTTTTCAACCAAAAAATGCCCGTACTGCCAGACCCACATCCCGGTTGATGCTGAAGAATGCTCCGTCTGCAATAAAAAGGTGGGCAAAGTAGAAAAACACGGAACCGCCAAAAAGCCGACGGACTGGAGATCTTACATCGTCTGTATTATTGCATGGATCGTTTTTATTGTTTATATCTGGTGGGCTTTTTTTTAACAATACCGATTTTTTGCAAGCGTTGAGTCTCCTTTCTCCATGGGCGGATCGGGCGTTATCAAGAAATACCTCTTACGAGTACATTAAATCTTTAAACGAATATAAAAGACAACTTAACCGCCTGCGATGATTCTATTATGAATCTGCCCTGGTCTGTTAGCGCCATGATCGGCTGCAAAATTATTTTGTCGACTTCATATATCTTCCAAAACTTCTTTTCAACTCTTGGCAGTCATTGCACGGTGTCTCAAATTTCTCCATTTTCAAAAAATTTGAAATGCGTTACAGAAAAATCCAACATATCCGGTTGAACAGACATCGACCGTGTCAATAAAAAAAGCAACCCCATGAAATTTTTTATCTTTTCTCTCCTGATGTGTTTGACATTTTACCGGAAGTATATTACGGCATATATAAATAGCTATATTTAATAAACAGCTATATTTAATAAAGACATTATACGACAAAGGAGGAATACGAAATGAAGAAATTACAGCAGCAATTGATCTCGGTTACAAGGGCCCTTGCAACGCTTTTGAAAGAAGTAGAGAAACTCACATTAGAGATAGCAGAATTGCGGCCAGTCAAAAATGCCGCACCGGCTAAAAAAATTACGCCTAAAAAGAAAACTGCACCGACTAAAAAAGTTGCGCCGGAAAAGAAGGCTGCACCGGTTAAAAAAGTTGCGCCGGAAAAAAAGGCTGCACCGGTTAAATCGATGACCGTTCTTGAATTGGTTTATGAGATTATCAGAAAAAGCAAAAATGGCGCGACCATAGCCAAATTGAAAGAAAAAACCTTGTTAAGTCCCAGGCAACTGAGCAATGCCGTCTATAAACTTAAGGGAAAGGGCAAGGTCGTATCGAAATCACGCGGTATTTATATTAAGAAAAAATAGTGTTCAACCCCTTTTGTCTTTTCTATTCAGCCTGCAGAGATACTAACCTGCAGGCTGTTTTTTTATCTGTCCGGGGCAGTGTTTCATGTCTTCAAAATATTAAAGCATGCTGCCTGTCCCGGTTACTGAGACCAGACCAACAAAAATAAAATTGTCCGTCACTCCGTATAAAAGGCCAATGCATGGATGCCGCAGTCTCATAAAATCCTGCCCGGCGGGAGGAAGGGTACCTAAAGCGGCAGCTTGGATGCGGCAAAAAATGATGTTTTTAAAAAAAATGTGAACCGACATATGAAAGATGCCCCAGATTCGATATTTTTTAAATATTGCGCCGGGGGGATACATTTGATAGTAATATTTTTTGTTTTTTTAGAAAGGAAACACTCCATGGGTAAAAAGGTGATGTTTGCCGGTCCCCTGAAAAAAATTTGGTTTTTTTTTGCTTCGGTTCGGCTTACCGTAATTGTGCTGCCATGTCTTGCGGGGACTTCCATCATCGGAACGATTATTCCCCAGAATGCAAGCCATAGCGCCTATTTAAATCAATACGGCGAAATGGTATATCGCATTTTTGCCGCACTCGATATTTTTGACATGTACCATTCCTGGTGGTTTCGGTTGTTGCTGTTGATGTTGACCATCAATATCATCGTATGCTCCTCTGATCGGCTTTCCGCCATCTGGAAAATAATTTTTGTCAAAAATCCGACATTTAAGATAACAAAATTTCGACGAATTCCCCAGAGAGAAGAATTCACCGTCAGCCATTCCGCAGCCCGACTTATAAAATTTTATGAACCGATAGTATCTCGCCGGTTTGGCTTTTATCGAAGCGAACCGACCAAAACGGGTTTTTGTATCTTTGCTGAGAAGGGGCGGTTGACCCGTCTGGGCGTGTATGCCGTCCATTTAAGTATTGTTCTGATGTTAAGCGGCGGTTTACTGGGCTCTTTTTTCGGATTTGAGGGATTTGTCAATATTCCCGAGGGCCAAACCATTGATCATATCCATCAACGAAACAACGACATACCATTGGCCCTTGATTTTGCCATTCGGTGTGATAATTTTGACATCAGTTTTTACAGAAACGGCATGCCCAGAGAATACCGGTCCACCCTGACCCTTTTGGAGAATGGAAAGGCTGTTTTGACAAAAGACATTATCGTCAATGATCCTTTGAGATTCAAAGGCGTTAATATATTTCAATCAAGTTACGGCGAACTTCCCGCCCAAAAGCCCCCACAACGGGAAATCTCTCTTGATGAACTCGTTGTACAGTTTGTCAGCCAAAAAACCGGAATGGTGTATACGCGGAAAGCAGTGATCGGTAAAGTGCTGGAAATACCCGAAGATGCCGGCAAACTAACAATTTTGGAATTTCAGCAGTCTGCTGATTTCATGGGACAAGATATCGGCGAAGCCTTTGTGGGCATCCTCACGCCAAAAGGCCAAAATGCACGTGAAGTGCTGCTTCCGCTTCGGTTTGCAAACTTTGACAAAATGCGTCGTGGTGAAATGGTTATTTCCGTATCCGGGGCAAAATCGTCTGCTTCAAAACAACTGGAACCGCAGCCGGATCAGTATTACACAGGGCTCCAGGTCACCAGTGATCCTGGGGTACCGGTAGTTTACGCCGGATTTATCGTAATCATCCTCGGATGTTTTATCACCTTTTTCATGTCTCACCAGCAGCTTTGTATCGAAATCGTGCAGGTCGAGGGGAAAAGCAGGGTAACGGTTACCGGAACAGCCAACAAAAATAAAGCAGGCATGCACCGGAAGGCAAAAAAAATTGCAGAAATTCTGAGCGCAGTGGAGGATGATATATGATGGACAGCTCGATGATATTATCACTAACAACTTTTTTGTACGGCCTGGCCGCTTTTTTATATATCTTTGCCTGGGTTTTTAAAAAACCGGCCGCCGGCGCACCTGCCATGTGGGTGACCATTGCCGCCGCTGTCGGCAATCTTTGTGGTATTCTTTTGCGCTGGTTCGAGTCTTACCGGCTTGGATTCGGCCATGCACCACTTTCCAATCTCTATGAATCCATGGTATTTTTTGCCTTCACCACGGCGGTTTTATATCTGGTTGTAGAAAAAAAATATAAAAACCGGACCATCGGCGCCTTCATCACACCGCTAACTTTTGTTGCCATGGCTTACGCGTCCCTTTCGCCCAATATCAGTGACCGTATTCAGCCATTGATACCGGCCTTGAAAAGCAACTGGCTGATCGCACACGTTATCGCCTGTTTTTTGGGATATGCGGCATTTGCCGTCGCATTCGGTGTCAGCTTGATGTATCTGGTAAAAAGAAAATCCGTCCTTCCTGAAAAATCTCTGCTGCAGTATCTGCCCGAACCAGGCGTCCTGGACGAATTGACGCATCAACTGATTATGTTCGGTTTTCTTTTTCTCTCCGCCGGCATTATTACCGGGGCCGTATGGGCCAATTCCGCCTGGGGCCGATACTGGGGATGGGATCCCAAGGAGACATGGTCTTTGATTACCTGGTTTATGTATGCGACATTGCTGCATGCCAGGCTCATGCGCGGCTGGCAGGGTAAAAAAATTGCCTACCTTTCCATCTTTGGTTTTATGGCAGTTCTTTTTACCTATTTCGGTGTAAATCTGTTGCCGGGGCTGCACAGCTACGGAGCATTGGGGCAGTGAATTTTCCTTGACAAAAATGCAATCTACAGGTAAAAATTCTGTGGTTATGCCATTGTTTTAACAAAAATTAATATGAGTCGTATCGCTTATCGGGCATACAATATTTGCAAGACAGGGCAAATTAACGACCTCTGCCTTTTTTGCGTATCACTCAAACATTGTATCCATTGTTCAGCAGGCGCAGAATTCTTCAACCAACGCTTGACGGAGTATTCATGACCACAATTGATGATAAAAACAACACCATTGCCGAGAAAGCCGAAAACAGCAAACAGGCGGACAATACAGGATACATTATCCTGTTCTTTTTTATCGGAATTGTCGTAAGCCTCGTGGTAGGCTGGGTAATCTATCCGAATCTGCTTTACTCAAAAAAAAGTCAGCCGATAGACTTTAACCATGCGCTGCATATGGAAGCGGTCGACAACGGGTGTGAAAGCTGTCATTTTTTCCGCAAAGACGGTACCTTTTCCGGCGCTCCCAAAATACAGCAATGCATCGAATGCCACGAAGAGCCCATGGGAGAAACCGCTGAAGAACTCAAATTCGTGGAAGAATATGTTTCAAAACAGCGTGAGGTGCCATGGCTGATTTATTCGAAACAACCTGATTGCGTATTTTTTTCGCATGCGGCCCATGTTCTGGCAGGTAAAATGGATTGCGTTTCCTGTCATGGTCATATCGGCGAATCAGAGCGTCTCAAGCCCTATCAGGTAAACCGTATAACCGGGTACAGTCGTGATATCTGGGGAACCAATATCGGCGGTTTCAAGAAAAATTCTTGGGACCGGATGAAAATGGACGACTGCTCCGAATGCCATGTCCGGGAAAACGTCCGCCAGGCCAGTGTGCAGACGAAAAAAGGCGGGTGCTTTGTTTGCCATAAGTAGCACCGGATAGATAATTTATCTTTTTCAACCGGTCTGTTTTGACATCTTTAACGTTTTGAAAATCGGCTCGGCATTAATTTGATAAACGCTTAAAAAGTCCCATTTAATAGATCTGACAAGCTTGATCCTATCGCGTATAAGGGGTGCATTTTTATGAAAATAGACCGAAGAAGTTTTATGGCACTTATGGTTGGCGGGGCTGCCGGTACCGCCCTTTCTCCGTTGCCCTGGAAGCTCACCGACGATCTGTCTATCTGGACACAGACATGGCCCTGGACACCTGTGCCCGGTCAGGGATCGGTCAGTACCGTCAATTCCGTGAGCACCCTCTGCCCCGGGGGTTGTGGTATCTCAGTGCGCAAGGTCGGACAGCGGGCCGTCAAGATAGATGGGATGAAAGGGTATCCCGGAAGCGACGGCGGCGTGTGCAATCTCTGCCAGGCGGGACTTCAAATGCTTTATGGCCCGACCCGGGTCAAGATGCCCTTAAAACGCACCGGGAAAAGGGGCCAGGGTAAATGGCAGGCAATTTCATGGGATGCGGCCATCGCCGAAGTTGGTGGACAGTTAAATAGGCTTCGATCAGAAGGACAGCCTCATAAAATGGCCTGTATCAACGGTTCCGACCAGGGAACAGTGCCGCAGTTGTTTCAAAGATTTCTAAAAACCTTTGGATCACCGAATTTCTTTTGTACGCCATCCATGGGAGACAGTTACCAACTCACCCTGAAAATGATGCACGGTGTTTCAGCCAGAGTCGGATTTGATATTGAAAATGCGGATTTTGTACTGAGTTTCGGAAGCGGCATCATTGACGGCTGGGGCTCATCTGCACGGATGTTCAAAGCCAAAAGCCATCTTAAGGATAAAAAAGGCACGCTGGTTCAGATCGAGCCGCGGCTTTCCAATACGGCCGCCAAGGCGGATCAATGGATACCGGTGAAACCCGGTACGGAATCGATGCTGGCACTGGGACTCGCCGGTGTGATCATCAATGAGTCGCTTTATAATAAAAAATTCGTGACAAAATATTCTTCCGGGTTTGATCAGTTCAGTCAGTTTGTTACGACCAATTTTAAAATCGGTAATGTAGCACGGCAAACCGGCGTTGAAAAATCGAAAATTACTGCACTGGCAAGAAAGTTTGCGCGGGCCCAAAAGCCCCTGGCGCTTTGCGGCAAAGGCAAGGGAACAACGCCGGGCAGCATGGGCGAATTTTTCGCCACCCATGCCCTGAACGCGCTGGTCGGAAACATCAACAGGGACGGCGGGGTCTGGGCCTTGCCCGAATCGGAATATATAAAGTGGCCCGGTCCTGAAATTGACGAAATTGCCAGCAAGGGGTTGAAGCATGACCGGATCGATGGCGCCGGCACCCGGCAGTACCCGCATGCTCGCTATCTTTTGGACCGTCTTCCCGGGGTGCTTAACTCGGGAAAAGACACCATACTTGAAGTGCTGTTTGTCGCAGATGCTGATCCTTATTATACGTTGCCGTCAAGCCGAAAGGTCAAAGAGGCTTTTGATAAAATTCCGTTGATTGTCAGTTTTTCGCCGTGGATGAATGAAACCGCAGCCAATGCCGATATCATTCTGCCGGACCATTCCCACCTTGAACGATATCTTGATGTCCCGATGCCGCCGGGGGCCCAAAAGCCGATGATCGGTCTTTCCAGACCGGTGATCGCTCCCCAGTTTGATACACGGCATGTCGGGGATGCGTTGATCCTCCTGGCCAATGCCGTGGGCGGCCCTGTGGCCGATGGGTTCCCCTGGAATGATTATCAGGCCTGCCTGAAGGAAACCATGGCCGATAAATGGAACACCCTGATTGAAAAGGGATTCTGGTACGAGGCCGGTTTTACACCGCCCGCATGGCAGCATGCGTTTAAGACCGATTCAAAAAAGTTTGAATTTGTCAGTGATAAAATCAATCTAAAATCGATATTTGCAAAAATTACCCCTGAAGGCGATGAAAAAACCTTTCCCCTGAGCCTTATCCCGTATGATTCCATTCGCCTTGCCAGCGGCGCCATTGGTGATCCGCCGTTTGTCATCAAGACCGTATCGGATACCATATTAAAAGGCTTGGATATTCTGGTTGAAATAAACCCGGAAACGGCTAAAACCCTTGGCCTTTCCGAGGGGAAATATGCGATGCTGAGCACACCCGAGGGACAGGTAAAAGTTAAAATACATCTGTTTGACGGCATCATGCCGGATCTGATTGCCATGCCCAGGGGGCTTGGGCACACAGCCTATGATAGCTACCTGGCAAACAAAGGTGTCAATATCAATGCACTTATCGGTCCCGTTGAGGACCCTGTCTCAGGCATGAATGCCGCCTGGGGGATACGCGCCAATTTGGTAAAAGCCTAACTTATGATATGAGGTTCTGATGAAACAAGGACACCAC
>CAZFXX010000011.1:18878-27610 GCA_964522985.1 uncultured Desulfobacteraceae bacterium | reverse complement strand
GCTCCGACGTTTGATATCGCAACCGGAACCTACAATGCAGCCCAGAATGTAACCCCGACATTGGCCGGGGACGCTTCTGCAACCTATTATACTCTTGACGGTAGCGATCCGGATGATACAAAAACGGTTTATACCAATGGATCGGTCGTTATGGATGGTGATGACGGCGTTGTCGTAACACTTAAAATGGTTTCTTACGATGTCACCGGCAACATGGGTACAATAGGTACAGCATCTTATACCTTTGACAAAGTTGCACCAACACCGGAAATTACCGTACCGGGGGCTGACAGTTATGTCACCAGTGCATCATACTCGATACAGGGAACTGCTGTTGACGGTACCGGAAGCGGTGTGTCCAAGGTTGAGGTCAGCACCGACAACGGTGCAACATGGAATGAGGCGACTATCAACGGTACATGGAGCTATGCCGCCACGTTGGCACAAGGGGCCAACATCATCAAGGTAAAAGTTACAGATACTGTCGGGAACGTCTCAGATGAGATTGCTGGTTCCACATTGACCTACTATCCGTCATTGACGATTTCGGTGGACGGGCAGGATGTCACCGACGGCGAGATCTATGTGCCCAACATTGCAGGGAATAATTCAAGAACGATTATTGTGGCCGGCGGTAGTGCAAATTACGCTGATTATACTTGGACGTTCAACCCTGCAGCCACGACAGGCGCCTTGTCGGCCGGATCGGCAAACAATGAAAAGGTGTTTACAGCGACCGTGTCCTCAGAAGGCGATGAGACCCTGACAATTCAAGATCCTACCGATACTGGTTTTTATAGTGCGACATTGACCCTGCATGTTGTCAGTTACGGGATGTTGGGGGACATTGGGGTTGTAAAAAACCAGGCCTCTTTGTATTCGGTTGTTGGTGCAATTGGGGATATCGCCTGGGAAATTATCGAAGGTGCCACGGTTTCTGGTACTCCTATCATTTCCGGTGTTAAAAATATTAATGCAACCGTAACACCGGTTAGCGCTGGAATCTTTAAAATCAAGGCGACAGACGGGACAACCACTGCATTTTCAGAAAAAACAGTCGAAGTTGTCGAACCGATTACGGTAACACCTGAATATACAGGCATAGCCGATACCGGTACGCTTCAATTTACCATAGCCGGCGGTAAGGGTGCCGGTAATCCGGCAAACTATACCCTGGCTGTTGATCCGACAACGGCCGGTGTCATAAATGCAACGACGGCTTTGTTTACACCGTCTGCCGGCGAGGGCGTCCGGACGTTTAAGATAACTGCAACGGATAAAACCTACACCGCAATCAGCGGCGAATCAGTGACCGTTACAGTAACGGATCCGGTTGAGATCAATCTGGATGCAACCGTTGTGTTTGAATCGGCCGGTGATGCATATACCTATACGGCAACAGGTGGAAGCGCTTCAACGTATGTGTGGACATCCAGTAACGCCGCCGCCGGTACGATTGATGCGAGCACAGGTGAATTTACACCTGCCGTGGTTACCGGAACCGCTGAACAGGCGTCAATCAGGGCAACTGATTCCAGTTATGATAATATCTACAGTGAAATTGACATAACGGTTTATCCGGGCGTCGCGGTATCCAACCTGCCGGAAGGAACACCAGTTGTACCTGCCGGAGAAACATGCGCCACTATATTCGAGGCGGTCGGTGGTTCCGGAAATTATGAATGGCAGCTGACCAATGCGGATGGTTCCCTTGGAGACTGGGTTTCGAGTGAAACGTATGCGTTTACGGCACCCTATAAGGATGGTGAAGATATACTACCATTTGCAGGAGAATATACGGTAACCCTGCGTGACATCGATAATCTGGATTTTATCACCGAGTTTACAATCAATGTGCCCCTGAAACTTGTGCCGGAATATTGGGTATTGACTGAAGATACTGCTGATTTCGAGATCAAGGTGCTCGGTGCTCCTGCGGGGACCGTTTTCGGAATTGTTCAGCTGGATTCAGAATACGCAGATGTAACCGGACTTGAAGGATACGGTGCCTTTGGCGTCGGTGATGGAAATTCTCCTGAGGAAACATTTGCGTATACAACGGATCTGGTTCCGGACGGTATGGATTATATCTCTTTCAAACTGGAGATTACAGCTGATGATGAGGATTTGATGGCATTGAATCTCGACCTGGTCGAATCCGGCACCTATCGGGTTATTCCCATCGGTACCTACGCGGGTGTCATCCGGGATGCCGTGACCAACGAGCCGATTAATGGGGCTTATGTAAAGCTCATCGCTCCCAGGCCTGAATCTGTCGTGGTTCCCGGCAGTGATAAAGTGACGCTGCCCGCCGATCCCTATTTGAGAATAACCTCAGACGGTGCCTTTGCATTTGAGCTGCCGGCCACCGGCGCAGTTTATCAGTTCATGGTGAGCATGGTCGGCTATGTCACAAAGACGTTTACCTCTGATGATCTGGCGGATAACAGCGATGTGCTTATTAGTGCGACTCCCGCCACACCGCTGCATATCAGGGGCGAGGTGAGTCCTTTTGAATCCGGCGATATCGTAACGCTGATGATTGACGGAGAGGTTGTCGGTGTTCGTATCACCGACTTTCAGGGGGCTTTTAATTTTGATTTTGAAACCGATCCCGGGGCCAGTGACTATACCTTGACGGCGGTGAGCGAAACTGCCTATGGGGATATTACTGTTTCCGGAGCACTTCCCATTGAAAATGCTAATATCGATTTGGACGCTGGATTCCAGCTGATAGTCGAGGCTGACATCCCTTACGATAAAACAGACGCGATTTACGGGTCGGTTCTGCTTGTCAGAATTACGGCAAAAGACGGCGACGATCCGGTGACCAACTTTCCCAACGGTCTTGTACTGACCCTGCCCTTTGATTTGGGGCAGGTGGCACCCGGCGCGTTTGAATCCGGAGACATGGCCGTATACCATGCCGCTAACGAGAGTGATCTGCTCGTCGGCGATGGGATTATCGTGGAGCTGAAAGACATTCTGACCGTCGATTATATCGGTGACGGTCAGACCGGATATGTTACCTTCCGGGTGGACTCGCTGTCGGTTTTCGGCATTGGGCCAGGTTCCGGTGGATTGAACGATCACAGCGATGACAGTGTCTGTTTTATTTCCAGTGTCGCAGGCGCTTCCGGCATGACGCTGCCGGTGTCCGTTATGGGCCTGGTCGGATTATTTGCCACCCTGCTGCATTGGACGGGAAAGAAATCCAATCGGTAACAGATGCTTTTACGGGGCCGGACACGGCCCCGTAAAAGAACTGTCTTGAAAATTCAAAATATAGAACACCATATCTACTTAAATTGAGCGATTAGATTTTCGCAGTTAGCTATTAAGCTTAATGATTACAGGATGTTTATTATTTCAAACGTTAACCTGTCGGGTATTATTTCTCATCAACGTATTGCCCTTGTTTGTAAAGCTAAACGCTAATGGCTAACTGCTAATCGCTCTATTTTGAATCCAGTGATACAGGAGAGAAAATATGATTAAAAAAAAGATGCTAATTGCAGCTATCTGTGGTTTCCTGCTGCTTGCCGGCGGAAATGCCATGGCCCAGGACAGAGATTTTTACGTCGGTGTTTCCGGGTTATATGCCATTGAGAGCATTGATTCGGATAACACCCAGGATAAATTCAGCAACCCGGTGACCATCGATTTTGACAGTTCATGGGGTGTTCAGGTAAAGGGCGGACTGGTTCTTAATAAACTGATTTCAGTTGAGGCCGTTGTTGAAAATATTACGCCGTTTCAAGCCGATCTGGATGCCGGTGAAGCTAAAATCTATGTCACTCAATTCTCCATAAACGGAAAAATTACCTGCCCGGCCTTTGACACGTTTGTCCCGTATCTCATTGGCGGTGTCGGATACCTGAACGGTTTCGAAGATATCGATTATGCCGGGGAAACATCCAAAACCAGCAACTGGGGGTTGAGTGCCCGTGGCGGGGCTGGACTCGATTATTTTTTAACCGATGCCATGGCCCTCAATTTTGAGTCGACCTATACTACCGGGTTCGGTGATGTGGACTATGTAACGTATACAGCCGTTTCTTTGGGTGTGTCTTTTTATTTTTAAATGATGTTGTATTTTTCCAGGTCCGATTATCCTGACATTCAAAAGAAGGGAGCGGTGTTGTGCGGCTCCTTTTTTTTGTAGCATTGCAGGGCAATATTCTTTTCACACAGGCGCAAGGTTCGAAAAAAATAATTTTGAAGCATGCCATTTGATTGTTGATTTATGATTAAAAAATAAATAAATTTTGCAACCTGAAACACCTGTAATCGGTATTTTGCCTGTCGGTGGGCACAGCCCACCCTACGATGGGTTGAAATCAGAACCCGAAACCGAATACCGATTAACCCATTTGATGTTTCCTGCTTGACTAAGGTGGCTGCTTTGACTATTATCGCCTGAAATCAAACAAGATACTCAGAATGCAGAATATCTTTTTAACCGCGAACCGATAACCGTGAACAGTTATTAGTTTTTATTTATTTAAACCATATGGGTAATCGTAATGACTGATATGCCCCTGAAAACAATTGTACAGGATCTGGGCGCTAAAAGCATTGCCATTGTACAGGAAATGGGCCAAATGGCGCTTTTTTTCGGGCAGGCTTTTATCCTTATTTTTTCACGCCCTTTTCAGATCTCTAAATTTATCCAGCAGGTGTATTTTATCGGCGCCAGGTCGGTATTTGTGATCTGTCTGACCGGTGGGTTTACCGGCATGGTGCTCGGGCTGCAGGGATATTATACACTGGTAAAATTCGGCTCCGAGGGGATGCTGGGGGCCGCGGTTTCCCTTTCTCTGATCCGGGAGCTGGGGCCGACCCTGACCGCCATCATGATTACCGGTCGTGCCGGTTCCGCCATGGCCGCCGAGATCGGCATCATGCGTATATCCGAACAGATTGATGCCCTGGTCACCATGGATATCAACCCGGTTCGGTTTTTGGCCAGTCCGCGTATTGCTGCCGCGTTGATCAGCTTTCCGCTACTGACGGCCCTGTTCGACGTCATCGGCATCATGGGCGGGTATCTGACTGGCTCCGTGCTGCTGGGCATTAACTCAGGGGCCTATTTCGGGCGGATCGAATCCAGCGTCGTGATGCAGGATATCAGCAGTGGCTTTATAAAATCAGTGGTTTTCGGGGCTATTGTCGTTCTGGTGTGCTGTTTTCAGGGATACACTACCCATACCCGCTCAGAGGGGTTTGGCGCCCGGGGTGTGAGCCTTTCCACCACTACGGCCGTGGTCATGTCCAGTGTACTGATACTGGTGTTTGATTATGTGCTGACGTCGATATTGTTATAAGGCTGGAAGGTTAAAGGGTTATAAAAACGTATGCCGGAACCGTTGATACAACTTGAGAATGTGCATAAAAAATTCGGGAATCAGGTTATTCTAGACGGCGTTGACCTTAGTATCTTCGGGGGAGAGGTCCTGACGGTGATCGGTAAGAGCGGCGGTGGCAAGAGCGTCCTGTTAAAGCATGTGATCGGCCTGATTACACCGGATTCAGGTCGCATTGTCTATGAGGGCCGATCCATCGATGAAATGACTATAGCTGAGCGAAGGGCCCTGAAAAGCAGGTTCAGCTATATGTTTCAGGGAACGGCTCTTTTTGACTCGATGCCTGTATATGATAATATTGCGCTTCCGCTAAAGGAAAGAGCCACATTGTCCGGTTCAGCGATCAGGGGAAAGGTGTCTGAAAAAATGTCACAGCTTGACCTGAATGATATCGAAGATAAATATCCGTCTCAGATTTCAGGCGGGATGAAAAAGCGGGTGGCTTTGGCAAGAGCACTGGTGACCGATCCCGAGATTGTTTTGTTTGATGAGCCCACTACCGGTCTTGACCCGATTCGGAAAAATGCCGTGCACAGCATGATCTGTGATTACCAGCGCAAATTTGGATTTACGGCCGTGGTGGTGAGCCATGAGATACCGGATGTGTTTTATATCTCCCAGCGAATCGCCATGCTGGATAAGGGACGTATCCACTTTCAGGGCACGCCCGATGAAATTAAAAACAGTGATGATGCCGTTGTCAATGAGTTTGTTAAAGGACTGGAAGCAGAGCAGGATGATCTGACCGGCCTGGATACGCATATCCACGGAGAACAGAAATTTACGGTTGAAATGAAACAGTTGAGGCGTAACGGAACAGCTTTTTCGCTGGTTCTGTTCAAGGTGGATAACATGGAAGAGATCAATACCAAATGGGGGCATGTCGAAGGCCAGCGGATCTTGAAAAATTTTGCCGCGCATATTACCGGCAGCTTACGGCATAATGACACCTGCAGCCGCATGGGGCTGAACCGGATCATGCTGCTGATGCCCGGTACAAAGATAGACGGGGCCCGTCATGTCTGTGCCAGGATGACCGGAAATTTGAAAAGTGCGGATGTTTTCGGGGATCGATTGCGGGCCGGCTTCTGTTTTTCCGTCAGTGCCGGATTTGCGCAGGCTCACCCGGACAGCAATATGGAAGAGATGCTGGAAAGAGCCAAATCCGACCAGAACAAGTTTTATGATTTCCGGATATGTTGATTAGGTAGAAGGTAGAAGATTGAAGGTAGGAGGTAAAAGGCTGAAGGTAGAAGGCTGAAGCATCGTAGGGTGGGCTGTGCCCACCAATAGGTAGAATTCCTTTTACCTAAACGGCCTTCAACCTTCAACCTAAACACCTTAACATTAAATTTGCCTGGAAAGATATAGTTATGAAAAAGTCGACCACTGAAATTTCGGTAGGTGTTTTTGTTCTGATAGGCTTGCTGTGTGTGGGATATCTGACCATCAAGCTGGGACAGATGGAGCTTTTAGGGGATGATTATTATCTGGTCAATGCCAGTTTTGACAATGTCAGCGGATTGCGGGCCGGAGCTCAGGTGGAAATGGCCGGAGTTAAGATCGGCCAGGTGGATTCCATAACGCTGGACAGGGAAACGCTGTTTGCCATTGTCGGGATTAAAATCCGGAACAGCATGAAGTTGTCCGATGATGTCATTGCTTCGGTCAAGACGTCCGGTATTATTGGTGATAAGTATATCAAGATTATTGCCGGCGGGTCGGATGAAATGTTAAAGCCTGGTGATACGATTACGGATACCGAATCGGCCGTGGACATCGAAGAGTTGATCAGCAAATATGTGTTCGGCGGGGTTTGAGGGAAATCAGATCAAAAAAACCGAGGGAGTCTGGTAATCATGAAAAATTTTTTGATTGTGGCAGCCTGTTTGATGTGTATGGGAATGATCAATAAGGCATCTGCCGTGGAACCCATGGACGCTTTCAAAGAATCCATGGAAGAGATTCTGAAGCTGCTGGCAGACCCCCAGTATAAGGAAACGCAAACCGAACACCTGCAACGGCAGAAAATAACGGTCATCACCAACGATTTGTTTGATTATACCGAAATGTCCAAACGTGCCCTGGCCAGGAACTGGAAGGTTTTTACACCGGTTCAAAGGCAGGCGTTCAGAGATATTTTTGCCGATTTGCTGGAAAACACCTATTACAATAAGGTCTATGGTGAATATACCAATGAGACGGTAACCTATCTGAAACAGCAGAAAATTTCCGATGCCAAGGCCCGGATTGAAACCGCGATTCACCGGGAAGCAATGGATATACCGATAAAGTACAGCATGAAGTTGAGCAATGGGAAGTGGCGGGTGTATGATGTCAATATAGAGGGTGTCAGCCTGATCAAAAACTATCGTTCCCAGTTTGCCAAAATCCTGAGCCAGAATAAGCCGGAACATCTGATCCAGCGTCTCAAAGAT
Organism: uncultured Desulfobacteraceae bacterium; assembly: GCA_964522985.1. GTDB lineage: Bacteria > Desulfobacterota > Desulfobacteria > Desulfobacterales > 4572-123 > 4572-123. The sequence continues at coordinate 19,806 of CAZFXX010000011.1, read as the reverse complement.
AAGGTCGTTCAGCTTGAAAAAAGGGAGAATCCAGAGCAATAATGAAATATTCCGCCTTTTTGCCTGTTGTTTTGAGTCTGCTGCTGGGTATGGGTTGCGCGGCCCAAAATAAATCCATGAGGACAGAGGTCCGGTCCATGGAACCCGGCCAGCCTCCAGCACAGGTGGCTGAGAAAGATGCTGCGGCACAGCAGGGCCTGACCAAAATCGATCCCGAATTTTTAGATGACAGCCTCGATTTTCTGGATGAAGAGGATGAAGGCATTGAGAATGGTATTCGGATTGCAGATCCGCTTGAACCGTGGAACAAGGTGATGTATCAGTTTAATGACAAACTGTACTTCTGGGTCTTGAAACCCGTTGCAAAAGGATATCGGGCCGTTGTGCCGCAAGTGGTTCGAAACAGCGTGAAGAATTTTTTTGTAAACCTCACCTTTCCGGCTAGGTTTGTCAACAGCCTGCTGCAGGCCAAAGATCAGACCGCCACCGATGAACTGGGCCGATTCCTGTTTAACAGCACCGTAGGTGTACTCGGTTTTTGGGATGCCGCCGGCAGGTTTTACCCGGATCTGAACCCGGTTTCCGAAGATCTGGGCCAAACTCTGGGCAGGTATCGCATGGGCAATGGGTTTTATGTTGTATGGCCCATTCTGGGACCATCCACACTAAGGGATTCCGTGGGCCTCCTCGGTGACCGGTTCCTGAATCCCGTGACCTATGTGGAGCCGACCATGGCATCCGTCGGCATTAGCGCCTATGATACGGTAAACGGGCTCTCCTTTCGCATCGGTGATTATGAGACGTTGAAAGATGCGGCGCTGGACCCGTATGAAGCGTTTCGGGATGCATACATTCAATACGGGCTAATGACAAAACCGTAAAATTAATTTTTTAAGATAAAACCCCACCATTTTTTTGATTTTTTTCC
>CAZFXX010000011.1:3932-18868 GCA_964522985.1 uncultured Desulfobacteraceae bacterium | reverse complement strand
GATGCATACATTCAATACCGTCTTAAAAAGATAGCGGAATAATAAATATTTAGGCTATCTCCCACAGCATTTTTTGAATTTTTTGCCGCTGCCGCAGGGGCAGGGGTCGTTACGACCCACCTTGGGAGATGAGCGCACCACCTGCTTCTGAGCGGGTGCTTCACCGTCATAAAAATACCATGATTCGGCCTGTTTTTTGAATCGGGCAATTTCATGGTGCCGCTTTTTTTTGTTTTTTTCAATGTATTCTGCGATAAACTCGACGGTTCCTTCCGTGTCGTCCGGCCTCCCGTCCCGGGTATCCTTGATTGTAAGCCTTTGCCACGTTGATTTTTCCGACCATTTCCGGATCGACCCGGCATCATGATCTTTACGCTGATCCGGGTGAACCGTGTCAATCAGGTACTGCACTTTTGTTTTGGCAAAGGCGGTATAGCGGGACCGCATCAGCGCTTCCGGTGTATCGGCCGGCCGGGTTCCTTCAATCAGCGGCCGGCAGCAGTTTTCATAGGTTTTGCCGGAGCCGCACGGGCAGTTTTCAGTCGTTGTCTCCATGGGTTGTTTCTCCATTACCGTTCAATGTTTCAAAGGTTTTAAGTTTTTGGTTATGGGTTTAACCCATCGAAGGGTGGGCTGTGCCCACCGATAAACAAAATTTCGATATAGGCGGCAAATTTTAAAAATTACGAATTTATTTTTACGCACCCCATAAAGATTATTACATTTTTGACAACACATCTGCCCGGATAAAAATTAAAAGTCAATCAATATATGAGAAATTGGGTGCCGTTCTTGGCTGTTGTTCATAAAACGTTTGATTTTGGAGCGAATTTAGGATTATGTCAATCAGATAATAATGTAAAGGAAGCTTTTAAAAAAATGATCCTGCTGATCTACCCGCCCGTAGCAAAACCGTGCGAACCTCCGCCGGGGCTGGCTCGGCTGGCCGGGGCGCTCAATCATCATGGTATGCCTAACAAAGTGGTGGATTTTAATGTGGCCGGGATCCGCTGTCTTTTGCAGCAGCCGGTTGCCGGAAAGGATACCTGGACCTACCGGGCGGCATCTCATCTGCAGGAAAACCTGGCGGCCATGCAGCACCGGGGCATTTATCAAAATATCGATCGCTACAAGCGCACGGTCATGGATATCAATCGGGTGCTGCACCGACTGGACGGTATCGAAAACAGTCAGGTCAGTTTGGCCAATTATCAGGATGCCCATCTTTTGCCGGTGAGAAGTACGGATTTGATCAAGGCGTCTGAAACCTTTGAAAAGAATCCGTTTTATCCTTTTTTTAACGCGCAATTGATGTTTCTGATGAAAAAGTTTAGGCCGGATATTGTCGGGTTTTCCCTGAATTACCTGAGCCAGGCCGTCTGCACCTTTGCCATGATCGGGTTTTTGCGCAACGTCAGTTCTGATATCAAAATTATTGCCGGCGGTGGCCTGATTACTACCTGGATGAGAAATCCGGTCTGGAAAAATCCATTCGACGGCCTGGTAGATAATTTTGTAGCCGGCGCCGGTGAAAAAACGCTGCTTGAAAGCGTCGGTGTCATTGAAGGGGAACAGTTTTATACACCGGATTATTCAGGTTTTAAACGGGAACAATACCTGTCACCGGGAATTATTCTGCCCTACAGCGCATCTTCCGGATGTTACTGGAATCGTTGCAGTTTTTGTCCGGAAAAGGCAGAGGCCACTCCCTACAATCCCGTACCAGGGGATCGGGTCATCCGGGATCTTGAACTGTTGATAGAAAAAAACCGACCAGACCTGGTCCATTTTCTGGATAATGCCATCAGTCCGGCCCTTCTGAAAAGACTGGTCGCTGATCCCCCAAAGGCCGGATGGTACGGATTTGCCCGAATTTCTAAATACCTGGCGGATCCGAATTTTTGTTTTGAGCTGAAACAGGCCGGATGCGTTATGCTGAAGCTGGGGCTCGAATCCGGGGACCCTGATGTGCTGGACGGGATGCAGAAAGGTATTGATCCGGATCTTGCCTCAACTGTTTTACGAAACCTTAAAAAGGCCGGGATCGCAACCTATGTCTACCTTCTTTTCGGCACTGTTTTCGAGACGCTTGATGCGGCCCGAAGAACCCTTGACTTTACCGTGGCACATGCCGGAGAGATCGGATTTTTAAACCTTGCCATTTTTAACCTGCCGGCCTATGGACCGGATGTCGATACGCTGGTCACTGAAGATTTTTATACCGGGGACCTGGGCCTCTACCGGGCCTTTGTCCACCCGAAAGGCTGGCACCGGAAACGGGTGCGGCAGTTTCTGGATCGTGAATTCAAGCGGCACCCGGCAGTCGCAGCCATATTAAAAAATGATCCACCGGTGTTCACTTCCAATCACGCACCGTTTTTTGCTGATATCACCAAAACAACAAGTTGAAATGAATCAAAAGCCGGACATAAACGAATATATACGGTCTCTTGTCGAATCCAAAAGACTGGGCAGGCAGGTGGTTTTTCATAAGGTGCTGGATAAAGAACCGGCAGTCTTTGGACGGGGTGAAAAACCATGGCCGCCTCAGATTGAAAAAGCACTTGGGGGTGCAGGCATACACGATCTCTATCGGCACCAGACAGAGGCCGTGGACCATGTACGATCGGGTCGGCATGTTGTGGTGGCAACGCCCACGGCCAGCGGCAAGACCTTGATTTATAACCTGCCGTTTATGGAAAAAGTGCTGGAAAACCCAAAGGCCCGTGCTATTTACCTATTTCCGCTCAAGGCCCTGGCCCAGGACCAGTTGCGTCTGTTTCAATCCCTGGCTTCAGACGGTAGGATCAAGGCAACGGCTGCGATTTATGACGGGGATACATCGGCCTGGCACCGCAAGAAGATACGTCAGGCCCCGCCGAATGCACTGCTCACCAATCCTGAAATGCTGCATCTGAGCCTGCTGCCGTTTCACCATAAATGGGAAGCATTGTTTGCAAACCTGAAAATGGTGGTTGTGGACGAGGTGCATACCTACCGAGGCGTCATGGGATCGCACATGGCCCAGGTTTTCAGGCGGTTGCAACGTATCTGTAAATATTACGGGGCCGACCCGACTTTTGTCTTCAGCTCGGCGACGGTGGCCAATCCGGCTGAACTGGCCACTTCGCTCACCGGCTTTGAGGTCGAAACCATAACTGAAAGCACGGCCCCTAAAGGCAGACGCCATGTTGTTTTTATCGATTCACTGCAAGGGCCGGCCCAGACCACGATCCTGCTGCTGAAGGCCGCTCTTCACCGGGGGCTGCGGACCATCGTATATACCCAGTCTCGCAAGATGGCCGAGTTGATCTCCATGTGGGCTCAGGGCGGTGCCGGGGCCTTCAGAGACAAAATTAGCGCCTATCGGGCCGGTTTTCTGCCCGAAGAGCGGCGGGCCATCGAAGCCGGGCTGGCCCGGGGCGATCTGCTGGCCGTGATATCCACCAGTGCCCTGGAACTGGGTATCGATATCGGTGACCTGGATCTCTGTCTGCTGGTGGGGTATCCGGGGACCATCGTGGCCACCTGGCAGAGGGGCGGCAGGGTAGGGCGCAGCGGCCAGGATTCCGCCCTGGTCATGATGGCCGGAGAGGATGCCCTGGACCAGTATTTCATGCATAACCCGCAGGATTTCATGCAGCGGGCACCGGAGGCAGCCGTGGTGAATCCGTATAATTCTAAAATTCTTGAAAAACATCTGGTCTGTGCCGCAGCCGAACTGCCTCTGGATACCCGTGAGCCTCTGATGCAGGAACCGGCTTTTCAAAAAGCCGCTGCAATTCTTAAAGAAAACGGCATGCTTTTGCAAAGCGGCGACGGCAAAGAGATCTATTCCAGCCGCATGAGGCCCCAGCGCCATGTGGATCTGAGGGGCTCAGGCAGCCAGTTGACGATCTTTGAAACGGGTACCGGGGACAACCGGGGCAGCATCGATGCGCACCGGGCCTTTCGGGAGGCCCACCCCGGGGCCGTCTATCTGCATAACGGGATTACCTATATGGTGGATGATCTGGACCTTGCCACCTCGAGTGTGCAGGTTTCCCGGGCCAGGGTGAATTATTATACCCGGGTCAAGGCCCATAAAGATACCGAGATCCTGGAAATTTATGATGAAAAGACCGTGGCCGGGACACGGTTTTATACCGGCCGTCTGAAGGTGACCGATCAGGTGACCGGTTATGACATGTGGCGGATTCGCGGCCATCAGAAGATCAATTCTCTGTTCCTGGACCTTCCGCCCCATGTGTTTGAGACCGAGGGGGTGTGGTTTATCTTTCCCATGACCATCCAAAAGGCAGTGGCATCCCGGCAGATGCATTTTATGGGCGGCATCCACGCCATTGAACATGCAGCCATCGGCATTTTTCCGTTGCTGGTCATGGCGGATCGCAACGATCTGGGGGGTATTTCCATGGTTTATCATCCCCAGGTCGACAATGCCGTTGTATTTATCCATGATGCGGTCCCCGGCGGCGCCGGGCTTTGCCGGCAGGCCTTTGACAGGGCCTCTGACCTGCTGAAATATACGCTGAAAATTATCCGTTCCTGTCCCTGTGAAAACGGGTGCCCCTCCTGTGTGCATTCTCCCAAATGCGGTTCCGGCAACCGGCCCATTGACAAGGGGGCTGCTACTTTTCTGCTGCAGATGCTGATCAATGGAAAGGCCCCGGTAAGATCTGCCGGCAGGATATCTTCTTTGAAAAAGCCTGTTGCTTCCTTGGAGGCAGGAAGATTCCCGGGCGTCCGTTTCGGGGTTCTGGATATCGAAACCCAGCTTTCAGCCCAGGAGGTGGGCGGGTGGCACCGGGCCGACAGGATGAAGGTGAGTTGTGCAGTGGTCTTTGATGCCACGACAGATCAATTCATGACGTTTAAGGAAAGCCGGATGCAGGCGCTGATTCAATATCTTAAAACCTTTGATCATGTGGTGGGATTTAACATCAAACGGTTTGATTATCTGGTGCTTTCGGGGTATTCGGATTTTAATTTTCAGGCACTGCCGACCCTAGACATCCTCGAAGATGTTCATAAACACCTGGGCTACCGGCTTTCCCTGGACAACCTGGCACAGGCCACCCTTGGCACAAAGAAGAGCGCCGACGGCCTCCAGGCCCTGCGCTGGTGGAAACAGGGAAAGATCGGTAAAATTATCGAATACTGCACCCAGGATGTGAAGGTAACCCGTGATCTTTATCTTTACGGATTAAAAAATAAGTATTTGCTGTTTACCAATAAGGCCGGCAATACGGTGCGGGTGCCGGCGAGATGGTAGGAAAAGTGGAAGGCTTCAGTCTAAACAACCTTTTAAATCGTAGGGTGGGCTGTGCCCACCAATAGACAGAATACTTTGGGAAAGGAGGTCCCTATGGGTAAAAAAATTCTGGTGCCGGTGGCCGATGGTACCGAAGAGCTGGAAGCAGTGGGCATTATCGACGTGTTGAGACGGGCGGAAGCTGAGGTAACAGTGGCATCTGTGGGGCAGCTTCAGATTACAGCTTCAAGGGGCGTTAAGCTGATTGCCGACAAGCTGATTGCCGACTGCGTGGGTGTGGTCTATGATCTGGTGGTTCTGCCGGGTGGAATTCCAGGGGCTGATCACCTTCGGGACTCAGAGGAACTGACCCGTATTTTAAAGTGCCAGAATGAAAAGGGCGGGTTTTTTGGTGCGATTTGCGCTTCGCCGGCTATCATTCTGGAGCATCACGGCCTGCTCATAGGCCGCAAGGCCACCTGTCACCCGGCGTATACGGATCAGCTTTCCAATACCGATGGAATTAAATCCAAGGTGGTGGTGGACGGCAATTGCATCACCAGTCAGGGCGCCGGAACCGTCATTGATTTTGCTTTGAAGCTGGTGGAATTGCTTTATGGCAGAGAACGTCGGGAATCTGTAGCCGGTTCCATGGCGATATAATTTTCACTGAGCAATCAGGCCGCCGCGTAGGAAGGCCCTGTGGCCTATACTGCGGTGTCTGCGGTGTGCAATATGCGACCCGGGACAACAATATCGGGTTTCTGGAAAAACTGCTGGGGGTTTACCAGGGCAATATGCCTGTCGGCAAAAAGGTTATCCTGCGGGCCATACCCTATTGGCGGAAACACGGGACGCAAAAAATGAATCGAAGACGAAGAGGTACGCTATACCTGTCCGCAATGCGGGCACCAGCTTTTCCGCGGCGCCAAACGCTGTAATAAATGCAAAACACCAGTGGACCTGGATTAGTCTTACTGCATCTGACTGATATCGCCCAGGCGTCGGTCATAGAGCTTGCCGATACCGTATTCATTGCGGCGCATGAATTTTCCCTTGTCCGGTCCGATGATCTGCATTTCCGGATAGCGCTTCTGCACCTGCAATGCGATGCGCATTTCTTTGGTGCAGCCGGTGCTGTAGGTGGCGTCTTTGCCCACCCATTCAGGCGGTATTTTCATATCCAGGAGATTGAAGGCATGAGCGATGTCCTCGTAACTTTGAAACCGCCAGATATTGATCAGCCCACTGCTCTGGACAATTTCCCACATGTACATGAGATCGTCGGCATCCATGCCCGGTTCGAAATGCTTCGAAGGATTGATGATAAAGGTAAGGGCTGACTGCTCCTTGAGAAAGGAGACAAATACGGACATCACCTTTTTAGCAATGTCCAGTTTCCCGGGAATGGAGCCGATGATGCCGCTGTAGAACATGACGGTCATGCCCTTATCTTTAGCTTCTTCCATTTGTGCGATGATGGTGTGCGCTTTTCTGTTGAGATCCGTATGTGAAAACTTGATAACGGCGGGGTGCCTGGGCTTGAACATTACGGTCACTGTGCCGTTGCCATCCGTTGAAATATTGAAGATATCCTGGGTGAACTGAAAGTTTGTTTCAAACAAACGCCGTTTCTGTATCGGCCCCCTTGATATGACGGCAGCCACTTCTTTGAACACACGGGCAAAAGTGGTTGATACCAGAATCAGGTTAAGGTCTTCATTGGTGCCGTCTGACAGCGCCAGAATATGATGCTCGCTGCGCAGGGTTTGAGCCAGCTCATTTTTACCGATGTTTTTATTATCTATCAGCAGGGCTTCGGCCAGTTCAAAATTCAATACCGGATCTTCCTGGGCATCGAAAAAATCAGCCTTGGTGAAAAGGGGCCCTTCCTTGAAGGCGATGAAGATTTTGTGCCCCATCAGCGCCAGGTAACGGATAATGTTCAGGTCAAAGATGATTTCACCGGATTCATCGGCAAGCCAGAGTATGGTCCGATTTCCACTGGATTCGGTTTGATGCGCAGCATCTGATATACCCGTGAAATCGAACAGCGGCTTTACGCCGTTCCCGACGATCTGTTTTTTGAAAATATCGAGGAATTTTTTTTCGGTATATTGGGGGGCCGCATCCGATTCCCAGAGCTCAGGGCAACCCAGAAGGGAAAGGCGTCGGGAAAGCTCGATTTTTTTAATATGGTCTTTGATTGCCGGAAGAGAAACGGGAACCGGTTCAAGGCAGGTCCGGTCAAGATGATTGAGGGCATTGTTAAATGCCTTGGAGGTCAGTACTGTACGGGCATTCTTATTGCGAAAAGATTTTTCCCGGCGATAGGGGTCTTCGATCTGGGTGCGTTTTAAAAAAATGCCCAGCAACCGTTTCTGGACCCTTGACGGGATCATGATTTCATCCCTGGTCTCGTGGTTGTACTTGGTGAGGATCAGAGACTTTAAGTATTTTTTTTCGGTTTCATCTTCTATCTTACGGTCGATGAGATCGAAAATTGTTTCAAGCCCCAGGGTATATTTTTTTTGTAGATGGGATGAAGGCCGGCGGTTCATGAGGGCTTCATAAGTCGCTTCAGAACAGGGATAGTAGCGGTTGGTTTCATTCCCATAGACCATAAATCTTATCTGTTCGGGTGAAGAGGCATGGTCTGGAAAAGAAAAATAGTCTAGATGATTTTCAATGAAAAAAGTGGTTTGCCATGCCTCGGTATCGGCGTTGTGGCCATATTGAAAGATCTGCGGCTGCAACGTTTCATGCCCCCTGGTGCCATTGAATTTATCAGATGTCATTTTTTCTCCTTTATTCCATCGCCGAGGATTTGCACAAAACAGCAACGGCGTCTTATCGGCAGCCTGCAAGGCTTGTCGTATTCAGGAAGTACCGTCTTTTGAGAAGGCTTTTTTCAATATTTTGAGATAATAGGGTTTGGGCAGGGCACCTGCAAAGCCATAATCTTTATATCCTGTAATTACAGGATCATCAGAATAACCGCTTGCAGCAAATGCCCGGACTTCAGGGTCAATATGGCGTATTTTTTCAAAGGCTTCCAATCCACCCATCCCATCTTTTATGGTCAGATCTAAAAGCACCAGCGAAAAGGGTTGCCCCGATTTTTTTGCACTTTCGAAAAGAGCGATCGCCTCTTCGCCGTTTTTTGCGCATGTTACCTGATATCCCAAATAATCGAGCATCTGTTCGGTAACATCAAGGACGATCTCCTCATCATCCATCAGCAGAATTTTATCGGCACTGAACGTTTCATGTTTTTGGCTTTCGTCCTTTGAATTCACCATTTTATCCTCCTTACTTAAGGCTGGAAACAAAAAAGATACGGTGGTTCCTTTTTCCTTGATCGAGTCCACGATGACCTCTCCTCTATGCTTTGCAACGATAGAATATACGATTGAAAGACCCAGGCCCATGCCCTTTTCAACGCCCATTTTTTTAGTTGAAAAATAGGGGTCAAAAATCTTGTCCATATGTTCTTCACTGATACCTTTACCTTGGTCTTTTATCGATATTTTTATATGCCGGTTCGATTTGCCGTGACCTTTTTTTGCTTCGTTGATGTAAATATTTTCAGCAATAAGGTCAATGCTTCCGCCTTTCGGCATGGCTTCTTTGGCATTTTGAAGAACATTCTGAAAAACCTGGGAAAGCTGATTTGCATCAAATTCAATCGGATACAGGTCGTCGGGGATCGAGATAGAATGCGTCGCATTACTGCCGCTTAAGACAAGCCGGGTTACGTCTATTAATACACCGGCAATGGACCCTTTCCTCTTTACGGGGCTTCCCCCCTTGGAAAAAGTGATCAGTTTGCCTGCCAGATCCTTGGCAAGCAGGGCCCCTTTTTCCGCCTGGTTAAGATTTTTAAACGATTGATCATTGGGGTCTATGTTCATTTGTGCAAGCGTAATATTGCCGATAACATTGGTCAGGATGTTATTAAAATCATGGGCGATGCCACCTGCCAGAGTTCCGATGGATTCCAGTTTATTCGCTTTAATCACCGTTTCCTGGAGTCGCTTCAGTTCGGTGATTTCCGTTACGATGGCCCTTAATCCGATGGGCTGATTTTCCTTCATAATGGGGACCGCGTTCCAGAGAACGGAAATTTGTTTATCATTTTTTCCAATGAGTCTGAATTCAGCCGGGGGAAGCCTTATTCCATTTAAATGCTGCTGAATACGCTGGGCTGCTTTGGATCTGTCGCCAGGATGAACTTGGGCTAATCCATAAATTCCCGTATCGAGTTCTTTCGGTGTAACGCCAAATACTTCCAACCCTGTCTGGTTGATATAGGTTATTTTTAAATCGAGATCCATTTCCAATATGATAGTGGGAATTAAATTTGCAATCTCCTTGAACCGCTCTTCGCTTTGCTGCAATGCATCATACGTTTCCTTCAGATCAGAAATATCCACAAGGGCCCCCTGGAGGCCCACAATTTTTTTGTTTTCCATAACGGCCCGGGCATGGGTTCTCACCCATACCGTTTCACCGTTATTTTTGACAAACCGATACTCGCTGGCTCCCCCCCTTCCCGATAGAACCTTGTCAAATTGCGCCATACCACCCGATATGTCTTCATGATATACAAAGTCCGTAAACGGTCGGCCCATTACATCCGATGCTTCATAGCCCCCGATGCTTTTGATGTTGGGACTGACGTATGTAATACGGCCAAGTCCATCGACTTTATAGATAACCTCATTGAGATTTTCAACTATGGCGCGCAAGTCTTCTTCCCTGGCCCGTAGCTCACGGGTACGCTTTTCCAGTAGATCTTCAACCCTGAGCAAGGCTTTTTCCCGATGGACTTTGTTGCACAGTTCGATGAGATAGTCGAGTTCAAACGGTTTTTGCACATAAGCGCTTGCCCCCTTTTTCATCCACTCCAATGCCAACTCCGGCAGGGGATCAGCCGTCACCATGATAAAAACGGTTTCCGGCCTGCTTTCTTGAAACCGTACCAGCAATTCATCCCCCTGAATATCCGGCAGGTGATAATCTAAAATGACGAAATCATAGAAATTCTTGTTGAAATACGCAACGGCATTATCACCGGTCAGCGCTGTTTGTACCTGGTAACCATGAACTTGGAAACACTCTTTTAATACGCCTGAAAGGGTTTGGCTGTCTTCCACCACCAGTACCCGCGATTTTTTCTGCGGTTTTTCACCTTTGAGCAGCTTACGTACCTGTCCGATAAAGTGTGCCCCTTCCACAGGAGAGGATAAAAAAGCGTTGGCCCCGAGATCAGTGGTGATACGGTAAGCCTCTTCTCCGGCAAAGGTAGCGGAGACCACCAGGATAGGGACGTTATTAAATGTTTCATATTCCGGTGAACGCAATAGCCTGCAGAACCGCCACCCGTCAATGGCCGGCATATACAGATCGGTGACGATGAGGTCCGGCGGATCGTTAGATTCCATGGATTTGAGGGCCGCTTCGGCATTTTCAAAAGACCGGACATCAATGCCTTCCCTGGTCAACAGGCTGGCCAGCACATTGAGTTGGGTCACATCATCGTTGACCACAACGGCCGCAGGGTTGGGATTTGGTTTCTGGTGTGTTGTCATATGATCCGCCTCATACTTTAAAATTGAAACTCGATATTTGGAAGATGACCTGGTATTTTTGATAATATGTATTCAGTTCCGAATCGATTTTTTTCAATTCAGATGTTGATCCATTGTGTTCGTCCAGGCGATGGATCGATTTGAAGCGCCGGCAACGGCTTTTTCGCTGACGCCCAGTTGCTGACATAGTCTTTCAATCTCATCTGAATCGGCATTCTCAAGGGCAATAGTCAGTTGCAGATATTTTGCATAGATTGAATTGCCGTCAATATAGCCGGATTTGATTTCATCGGAAAGGGGGAGTTCGTCCATAATATTTCTCATCGGCATTTCAAGCATCGGTTCGACGAGAGATAGTATCCCGAACAGAAACATGCTTTCCGGGTTGGCCGATTTGATCTGTCCAAGCTGGGTCAGTTCTTCTAAAAATTGGCCCCGGTTAAACGCCATTGTATAAAGCTCAGGTGTGTTGTTTTTACCTGACAAATCAGACATGAGAACCATTCGAAGCCAATATTTGAGACGTTTAAGCCCGATCAAACTAATCGCATGCTTTACCGACTTAATTTTAGCTGAAAAGCCGAAAGCGGCTGAGTTTAATAACCGTAATAACCGGTATGTGATACTGGGATCGGCCTTAATGATTTCCGTTATCGTCTCAGTGATAAGTTCAGGATCTTCAATGGCCTGCAGGATACGTAATTTGGAAATCTCTATGGATTTTAAAGTACGCCCCCGTAAATTCACCGGTTTTGCAAAAAAATAGCCTTGATAAAGATCGCAGCCCAGGGATCTCAACTGCTGAAGTGCCGCTCTATTGTTTACTTTTTCAGCCAGCTTTAAGGCTTTATCGGCGTTAATGCCTGAAAAAATAGATTCGATTTTCTGGGTCGTTTTCCCCGATATATCGATTTTAATGATGTCGACAATCTCCAGCAGTTTTCTTTGGTTGTCATCGCCCGTATAGTCATCGATGGTTATTGTATACCCTTCCTGCTTTAATTTAATTAAAATTTCAATCAATTGTCCGGATGGTTTGACCTTCCCCGGAATTCCAATCACCGTCACAGAGGGCGGAAGACCACGCGGCGTGCCTTCCAGAATGAGTTTTTCAGTAAAATTGATACAAATTTTTTTGGTCTGATCACAATATTTCTGGGATTCGGTAAAACCGCTTGTTGCCACACATAGGGTTGCCATGTCCTGGTTTGTTATTTCAGCCGTTTGTTTGTCCGATCCATTGTGAAAGAGTAAATCATGCCCCCATATTTCACCTGAGTTATTGAAAATAGGTTGTCTGGCCACAAAATACTGATCAAAGATTCGATCATGTTCGGCTGAAATTATCTGTTCTTCCTTTATTGTCTTTTTATAGGGCATCAGTTAGGGGCTCGGGCAAGCTCCTTTTTAAGCGTGTCCAAGATGGCGCGGTGATTAAAAATACCGGTTAACGGATCGTGCATAGCCTCATGCGCCAACGCATCGTGGGCGGCTTTGAGTCCTGATTGAAGTTCAACCATTTTTTGACCGACCCGGATCCTGGCTTTAAGTTCCTCGTTGTTATAGGGTTTTGAAATATAATCATTGGCCCCTGCTTCAAGCCCCGTAACAATATCCGTTTTTTCCTCTTTGGCGGTTAAGATGATGATATAGGGCTTGATGGGGCTGTCCATTTTTCTGATACGACGGCAAACCTCCAGACCCGTCATGCCCGGCATGTGCCAATCAAGCACCACCAGGTCAGGCGCATCAGGTCCTTGCATAACTTCCCATGCGGCGCTGCCGTCGCTTGTTACCACTACATGGTAACCCCATTTCGTTAAAATTTTTTCAAGGATCATGCGGGACGTAAAATCATCCTCTGCTATCAACATTTTCATAGCTATTTATCTCCCATGGCCTGTTGTAACCGTTTAAATTCTTTTTCCAGCACAGGCATTATCGTTGCTGCTCTGCCCAGATCGCCGCGTTTGCTGGCGGTTTCCATTTCAAGGGCAACCGCACTCATGGCCATACCGCTTACGTTGGATGCGGCGCCTTTGATTTTATGGGCCTGTGCCCCGGTCTTTTCCGCATTACCATGTTTGATAAATGCCTCAAGGTCAAGTATTTGTTTGGGGATATTTTCCAAAAAACCAGCAATCACTATTTTAACCAATTCCTCATCTCCCATCAGTCTTTCCAGAAAGGCGCCGCAGTCAAAGACGGGTGATGTCTGAGATTTGATGCTTGAATCCAGAAATTTGAAATTCGAAATTGGATCATTGAAACTTGATTCCGGGCCCTTTGCCTCTTCCCCTGTTTCGAGCATACCGTGTACAGTTTCTTTTTCACCCCCAATTCCCAGTGCCCAGCTTCGGATTTGCCTTGTTGCCTCATATCCATCCATTTCCGGCATCTGGCAGTCCATGAACACCAGATCGTAGGGGGTCTGCTTTAATGCGGTCAGCGCCTCTTTTCCATTGACGACGACATTCGCGCGATAGCCAAGTTTTTCTATTATGGCAATCGCCACCTGTCGGTTGGTCATATTGTCATCCACCACCAAGATCAGAACCTGCTATTTTTGAGACTCGGCAGTGGTATGGCGGGTGATAAAGGGTCTCGACGCGTTTTTTTGTTTTCTTTTTTCAGCCCAAACGCCAGGGCCAGACAGTCGCGCAGTTGAGTCCTATGGATCGGTTTGTTCAGATAACCGCAAAACCCGATTTGTTTCAGCCGTTTGGCATCACCTCGCTGGCCCAGGGACGTTATCATGATCAGCTTTGTTTGATTAAGCCTTACATCGGCTTTGATACGGCGGCAGAGCATTTCGTCATCCATGCCGGGCATGGGTATGCTGAGCAGGGCAATTTCATAAGGGGCATTGTTTTGTACGGCGTCATCTAACTCACAAAGCGCACTTTGCCCGTCTGTTTCCGCTGTACACGTGCATCCCCATGACTCAAGTATGGCGGTCAGGGACAACCTGCCCGCCTTGTGGTGATCTACTATCAGTACTTTTGTCCCTTGCAATTTGGCAGGCAGCATGGGCGTCTTATTTGCTGTCGGTTTCTGTTTTTCAAAGATGGCTGTGAACCAGAACGTTGCCCCGCTTCCTTCCTGACTCCGGGCGCCGATGCACCTGCCCATCAGCTCGGAAAGCTGTTTGGAGATGGACAGTCCCAGACCGGTGCCGCTGTATTTGCGGGTGGTGGAGCCGTCTGCCTGTACAAAGGGGAAAACAGCGCCGTCAGCCGGTCGGCCGGAATGCCGATACCGGTGTCGCGTATTTCGAATCGAAGGGTCACCCGGTCATCGAATTTTTTATCGATAAAGGTTTTTTTATCACCACCTCACCTTTATCGGTGAATTTGTGCTGTTCAGCCGACAGTTCAGTATCCAGGAGCAATGTGCTCATCCCGATCACCCCGTTCATGGGTGTTCTGATTTCGTGGTTCATATTGGCCAGAAACTCACTTTTGGCCATGTTGGCGAATTCTGCCTTCATGGCCATTTCACTGGCCCGGTCATTGGCTTGAATCAATTGCCGGTTGGCATCTTCCAGTTCATTGGTCATTTTTCGGAGGTCATCTTCCATTCGCTTGTTTCGGTTAATGTTTCTGGCAATGGATTGAAAGCCGATGACGTTGTTATTTTCAAATAAGAGCTATACCTGTTGCGCCAGCCATATTTCCCTGTTTTCTTTCAGGGCGATGTGGGTGCTGATCCGGGTCAGTACTTCTTCCGGGTAAAACGGTTTGGTGATGTAATCGACCCCGCCTGTCTCAAAACACGTGGCCTTTGTTTTCTCATCCCGGATGTCTGACATATAGATGACGGGGATATTGCCGGTGGCCTTGCATCCTTTCAACCGTAGGCAGGTTTCAAAACCGTCCATTTTCGGCATCTTCGCGTCCAACAGGATCAGGTCGGGGATTTTTTTTGATTTTTCATGATATCGTTTTCATTTTTGATCCATTTGGAATTGTAAAACCAAAGGTACACCCCTGGTTGTTCCCCTTACTCTCCACCCCTGGGGGGGCCCCCCCCCCCCCCCCCGCGCGGGGGGGATGAGGGGGAGGGCCCGGGGGTTGGAGGGGGGGCGC
>CAZFXX010000011.1:2938-3922 GCA_964522985.1 uncultured Desulfobacteraceae bacterium | reverse complement strand
CCCCCCCCCATGGGCTTATCGGTTAAAATAAGTTTCCCGAAGAGTGTTTCCCGGTCCGTCCAGTTTGCGAAGCAGATCCTCAATCTGGCGTAAGGCCAATGGTGAAGGCGTGACGCGTTTATTCTCCCATCGGTTGACGGTTCCAAACGTGACACCGAGCCAGGCCGCGAGTTGTTCCTGGGTCAGCCCGGTGAGTTGACGAAGCTGTTTAACTAACCGAGGAATATCGGCATGTGTATTCAAAACTTTTCTCCTTTCAGCCACTGGAAGGCGGCATCAATGAACCATGAGACATCTCGGATGGCATGCTGAATGTTATATCGGCACAAATAAAAATAACTTTAGTTGATTTAAAAAGCCTGAATTAGCCTGGGTTCCTTCGGAAATGCGAATAATTTTTCAAAATTAAAACATGTTTTTTTGAACAAAACGGTGAGAGTGGATAAAAAGACCATTTCAGGGCGAACATTTTTTTTTATCCTGCCCGGTGGCCCGTATCAGCGCCGGAAGCTGCATAAGATCGGTAATCACCAGATCAGCAGCAAGGCCCCGGCATTCTGGGTGGTCTGCCCTGAGGCGAAGGGATCTGTTATCTCCGGCAAACAGGGCGGTCTGCATACCGCACCGCGTCGCGGGATAGATATCATTGAGCATGTCATTGCCAGCATAGAGGGTTGTGCCGGGGAGGATTTTTTTGCGCTTCAGAGACTGAATGGCACGATTAAAAATGGTTTGTGACGGCTTGGCGCAACCGAGATCACAGGAAAAAAATGTCAGGCCCTTTTCAAACCCGAGATGCGCCATGTCTGACCCGAGCAGCCATTCAAACAACCATGGCGTATAAAACTGGGCATTGGAAATAATCCCCATCCGGATATTCATCCGCTTCAGTTCCCCCAGCATTTTTGCAAGACCGGGCATGGGGTAAACCGGATTGACGAGCCATTCATACTCGATGGCAAAGTTTTTCGCCCGTTCTCGGTC
>CAZFXX010000011.1:0-2928 GCA_964522985.1 uncultured Desulfobacteraceae bacterium | reverse complement strand
AGGACCTGTAACCAGATTTGCTCAATCCGGACCTCGGGAAAATTAATGCCTTTTTTTTTACTTTTTGTATGCTCGGCCCGGACAGCAGCCCATAAATTGTCCTGAAGCGTTCTATGATCAGCCCGGAGGTTGTATTTATCCAGTAGCCCGGCAAGACGCCTGGTATTCCGATCCATGCCTGTGCTGGTACCGATATCGCCGGAGGCACTGATGAACAACGTGCCGTAGATATCAAAAAAAACACAGGTGACGGGGTGAATAATTCTTCCCGACGGCGTAAGACCTGTGGGTATCGGCGTCAATGGGCGGACGTAGTCGGCGATCAGGCGTTTATCCGGCATAGGGACCCCATTTCAGCAGGCTGAATCGATCCGGCTGGAGAAAACAGTGTAAAAGAAGCTGCCGGTTAATCCGGTGGGTAACCGGTTTTTCAATAATTTTTTGATACACCCCGAGTAAGTTTTCAGTATATCCGGCTTCATTGTATGTGTCCAGTACGGCGGCTCTGTTTTTACGGATCAGTTCATCCGGGTTTTTTACATACCCGGGTTCGGTCAGGAAAGGGTTTATGCGAATCAGTTCCCGGCGGGCCGGTTTATCTTTGATGATTTTGGACAGCACCTGCCATTGAAATTTTTCATCCAGAAGACCGAAGTCGATTCTGTTGCCGGACATAACAGCAGCCAGTGCCTTTCGGATATGGTTATCGCAGGAATGAAAATCAAATCCTCGGCAGACCGTACGAAAAGCGGTTTTCCATCGGGTTGAAAACGCCTTTGAATCGATCCATTCCAGGGGGATAAGGATTCTTGAATACAGATGATTCAGGTTGATACCGGCTTTTTCAAAATCATGGCATATGTCCGGCAGTCTGCGGCCCCAGAGCAGTTTATCCGCAGTCCAGGGCTCTAAAAAGGTAAACCCGAATCCTTCGGTGATACTGGTGGTGATTAAAAACCTGGCGTGGCGAACCAGGTCGCTGAAATCATGTTGCCGGCCGGCTTCAAACCCGACAGATAATTCATTCATTTTCGCAAAATGTTTCCAGCCGTTGTAGCTTGCCCAGTCCATGGGGCTGTTGGGTGGCAGGGTAATTTGAAGGGAGTCGCCATGGGACAGGAAGAGAGATAAAAGCAGGGCCTCGCCGATATTTTTTCGGCGTATGGCGCGCACCGGATACAGGACATGATCGGCAGTCGAATCCCGGCTCGATCGGGGCAGGGGGGTGATGGCGTTGAACACCCTGTGCAAGCCCTCGGGTTTGAGGCCGCATTTTAAGAGGATGTTGTAATCCCGGGAGTTGATGACGCCGTAGTGACAGTCCGCGGGGTACGCTTCATTATGAAAATAGGCCTGGGGGCGACCGTCTTCGGCAAAATCATGGATCTGCAGAAACAGCGTAATGCCCCTGGCTTGAAGTGCTTTTAAAATTTTAAGAAAGTTTTTGTTTTTGGCCAACGTGGGATTGTGGACATGCAGTATATCACAACCGTCGGGCCAGTAATCAGAAATGGCCCGGGCTACGGCATGGGCTGTTTTTTCGGGATTTATCCGGATGTGTTCCGTCGTGTCGTAGCCAATTCCGGGAATACACCGGGTTTCAATGCTGCCGGTAGATTCCGGCTGCTCGCCGGTAAGCAGCAGTACTTCACAGGCGGGGGGAACCGCTTTGATCTGTTGCTGCAGCACGGTTGTGACGCCGCCGGTTTTGAGATGGTAATGGAGAAAGGCGATTTTCATGTTCTTTTTTTTGGGTTACCACAGAGCCATTTTTCAAGCCGCTCAAGACCCTGGTGCGTCGATATTTCCGGCGTATAGCCCAGATCCTGTTTGGCGGCGCTGATGTCGAACCAGTGACTGGTGGACAGCTCTTTGGCCACGAACCGGGTCATCATGGGTTCGCTGTTTATTTTAAATGTTTTATAGAAAAATTCAAGAAGTGCCCCGGCGACCCAGGCGATTTGAAACGGCACTTTGCGGGTGATCGGTTTTTTGCCGCCGGCCTTCAGGATGCGGTTGATCATTTCCCATAAAGGCAGTGGCTCGTCCTGGCTGATAAAGTAGATGCCCCCGGAAAGCTCTGGATGGCCGGCCAGTTTTTCAGCCGCCAGGACGTGGGCTGAAGCCGCATTATCGATATAGAGGGTATCCACTTTGTTTTTACCGTTACCGACAATTCGAAGCCGGTGGGCCCGGGCCAGAATTCGGGGCACCAGATGGTTGTCTCCGGGCCCCCATATCAGGTGGGGTCGCAGGATAATTGCCTTCAAATCTCCTGATGCAGCCGCCAGAACGGCTTTTTCGGCCAAAGCCTTGGTTTTGGGATAATGGGTGGAAAACCGGGTCGCATGGGGTATGGATTCATCAACCCCTTCCATATCTTTGCCGTTGAAAACAACACTGGGACTGCTGGTGTAGATCAGCCGTGAAACCCCGTTCTGCCGGCAGGCGGTAATGATATTTTCAGTACCAATAACATTGGTATCATAGTAATCAGAATATTTTCCCCATACACCGGGAAGCGCTGCCACGTGAAAAACCAGATCTATGCCTTGGCAGGCATTTCCCACTGCTTTTGGATCGCTGATATTGCCTTTTATCTGTTTTACATGCAGGCGGTCGAGGGCCGGATAGGGTTTTCTGGAGAAACTGGTCACATGGCACTTTTTTTCAACCAGGCGCTTTACAATGGCCTTGCCGAGAAATCCGCCGCCGCCGGTGACCAGTACATTTTCAGGTGTGGTTTGGATCATGGTGAGACCTCGGAACATACAAATCACAATCAACAAATATCAAAAGACAAAGCGCAAAGAACTTCGGGTAATTGTTATTTCCGATTTAGGCATTTTTTATTTTCCCTGCGGCCCACGAGGCCAATTTTTCACGGAAAATTTTGGCGTTGTGCCGGATATCAACGGGAAAGGATTT
>CAZFXX010000010.1:0-28355 GCA_964522985.1 uncultured Desulfobacteraceae bacterium | reverse complement strand
TCACGAGGTCTGTAATTACAACTTTTGCATAATCTTTCATGTTACATATCTCCACTTTTTTATCAGACGTCTTCGGGGACGTTATGTCGTGAGAATTTAATTCCCTCATTTAATTCCAAAATAAAATTAAGAAATCCATATAGTTTTTCATCATCCATCATCCATCAAATGTGCAGACCTGACCCTTTGGTTTCCCTGTAAACCCTCCGACGATGGCCAATTGTCAGAACCAAGACAACCACGTTTTTGTCCTGGATGTCGCACAGCACCCTATAGTCTCCAATCCGGTACCGCCAGAAGCCAACATGATCACCCTTCAACGGTTTCCCAAAATGCCGAGGATTTTTACACTCTTCTATCCGGTCGTTGAGCCAGTCGAGAATACGCTTTTGAACCGGCCGATCCAGTTTCCGTAATTGGCGTTCAGCAATGTCGCTGATGTCAACTGTCCA
Source organism: uncultured Desulfobacteraceae bacterium (assembly GCA_964522985.1). Classification (GTDB taxonomy): domain Bacteria; phylum Desulfobacterota; class Desulfobacteria; order Desulfobacterales; family 4572-123; genus 4572-123. Next base: position 27,903 of record CAZFXX010000010.1, on the reverse strand, counting down.
GACCAAGCTCTTCTCTCAATTGTTTCAGTGACTTGTGAGCAAGCGTTTTCGACTGGGCTTGTTTGGCCAGTTCCAAGTCCTCATTATCCTCCAAGTATTGCAGGATCGCTTCCCGGACTACTGCGCTGCGGTTACTGCCTATATTTCTGGCGAGGAGATCCAATTCTCGCTCTATTTCTTTATCCAACCGAATCGCAAGCATGGCGTGCCTCCTTTATTTGTTATACAATGTATGACACCGATAGTGGAATGTCAATAGGGGCCGCGGGTAAAGCAATGATGATTCTTGGGGGATAAAGGACAAGGTTTTAAATTTTCCTTAAAAATCATTTTGTCAGTTCCCAATCTTCAATTTTGAGGTCTGTCACTCGCACAAATTCTCTGGTATTATGCGTAACAAGTACCGTATCATGAACTGCCGCTATTGCCGCAATCATCAAATCAGATCATTTTAACGCCTCACGAATTTCATAGTTTCCTTGATCTTCCCTGATGAGCGGTTCTCCGCACCATGCACCTGCAAACCGCTGTAGATGCGAACCGGCCCTTTTGTTGCTATGATTGCTATATTTTTTACTATCAAGGGGCAAAAGAATTACCTCTACTAAGCGATTCTTAAGACTGCTCGGGATTTGAACAATCCCTTCCAGTAGATTGCTCTGGATGGTTTGGCGCGCAAACTCTGTTTGCGAAGATGGTTTTTTATTTTTCAATAATTGTGTTATCATTTTTAACCTCCTTCCGGTTATTTTTGTGAGTAATAGTGAGTAATAGGGGACGGGGGTAAAGCAGTGATGAATGATGAATTTTGAATGATGAATATTGATGGCTTTTTCCACCATAACCATATCATCGCCGGAAAGTGTGCCGATAGGTTTAATCAACCGTTTTTTGTCGAGGGATCGAATCTGGTTTGCTTTGATTTTTGAATCTTTGGGCAGGCCATTACGAACGCTTGGGGGAAATCCTATAATCCCCCCTGGAAAGTCCGGGATATTTGAGTATTTGACCCTTTGTGACCGGGGTCTGCCTTAATTTGTATTGGGCGCCGGGTATTGGTATCAAAGCTCCGGGCATCTTTTTGCCAGTGTCAATGGCGGCTTTTATTGATGTCAGTAACTGTTTTTTGTAAGGCATAAAAAAAGGTCCGGGTTAATGGCGCCCGCATTGCCCGACATTGTCTGTTATTTTGATTTGTTTGGTGAGATGGGTTCAGAGCTGCGTCAGAAAATCCTTGTATGCAAGCTCGATGCCTTTTTTTAGACCGATTTTCGGCATCCAGCCAAGTTTTCGCAGTCGAGTGGAATCCATCAATTTCCTGGGGGTTCCGTCAGGTTTGGAGGTATCAAACAGGAGCTTATTTTTAAAGCCTATAATCTCTTTAACCATTTCGGCCAGTTGCCTGATGCTTATCTCCCTGCCTGACCCAATATTGATGTGGGCCTGAATTGTGCCGCTTGTATCCTCGAAAGCGATGTTTTTGTAATCAATATTTTCCAAAAGAAACACACATGCCTGGGCAAGGTCATCCGAATATAAAAATTCACGCAGGGGTTTTCCACTACCCCATATTGTGACCGATTTTGCGTTTTTTTGTTTTGCTTCATGCATCTTCCGGATAAACGCCGGCAGCACATGAGAATTTTCCGGATGATAATTGTCCCCTCTGCCATACAAATTGGTTGGCATGGCGGAAATAAAATTGGTGCCATACTGGCGATTATAGGCGTCACACATGCGAATGCCCGCAATTTTTGCAATGGCGTAGGGCTCGTTAGTGGGTTCAAGGGGCATGGTCAGCAAGGCATCTTCGGCCATGGGCTGCACGGCAAGCTTGGGATAGATGCAGCTTGAACCGAGAAACAACAGTTTTTTGACCCCAGCGGTGTATGCCGCATGGATGACATTGGCCTGGATCATCAGGTTATCATAGATAAACTCGGCGCGAAATTTGCTGTTGGCCCCGATGCCGCCCACTTTGGCTGATGCCAGAACCACATAATCAGGTTTTTGGGCGGCAAAAAACGCCTCCACCTCTTTTTGCCGGATCAGATCCAGCTCGGCATGGGTTTTCCCGATCAGATGGGTGTATCCCCTGTCTTCCAGGCACCGCCAGATGGCAGAGCCCACCATGCCGCGATGACCGGAAACAAAGATTGAGTGTTCAGGACTGAGGACTGAGGACTTCGCTGTTATTTTATTTTTTTTAATCATTCTTGTTTGCCTCTTTGTTTTTTACTCAGTCCTGTTTTTTTAAGTGATGCCCTTAATCCGCCTATTATCCGGGAGGTTTACAATGCCAGGGCATACAGGGCATTAAATTTATCGACGCTTCCCATTTGCCTCGCCTTCAATTTTGTTCTCATGCTGTTTGCATTTATTCATTATAATCAAAGGTGCTAAACCCATGGTTTTTGCATAAGTCATCCCGTTTGGCTTCCACGAGATCATGCTCGACCATCTCTGTTACCAGTTCCTCAAAGGTTATTCTCGGGCTCCAGCCAAGTTTTTTTTTGGCTTTGGAAGGATCCCCCAGAAGGGTTTCCACCTCTGTGGGGCGGAAGTAATTGGGATCGACGGCGATGATGGGGTTTGCCTGGCGGGAAGGATTGAGAACCGAGAACTGAGTACTAAGGTAAGGACTGAGGCCGGGGGACAGGGCCGGGATGATTCTGGCGATGGTGCCGGTTTCCCTGATGCCGTGGCCCTGCCAGTTGATTTCAATGCCCAAAGTGCGAGCGGCGATGTCCACAAAGTCCCGTACCGAGTGCTGCTCGCCTGAAGCAATCACAAAATCTTCGGGTTTTTCCTGCTGGAGCATGAGCCACTGCATTTTTACATAATCCTTAGCATGGCCCCAGTCCCGTTTTGCATCCAGATTGCCAAGGTAGAGACAGTCCTGCAGGCCCAGGCGGATCCGGGCCAGTGCTCTGGTGATTTTTCGTGTTACAAAGGTTTCACCGCGGATGGGTGATTCATGGTTAAATAAAATGCCGTTGCAGGCATACATGTTGTAAGCTTCCCTGTAATTGACCGTTATCCAATAGGCATAGAGCTTGGCCGCGGCATAGGGGCTCCTGGGATAAAACGGGGTTTTTTCCGTCTGGGGCACCTCCTGCACCTTGCCGTAGAGCTCTGACGTGGATGCCTGGTAAAATCGGGTTTTGTTTTCAAGGCCCAGGAGCCGGATGCCCTCTAAAAGACGCAGGGCACCCAGACCGTCGGTATCGGCGGTGTATTCCGGGGATTCAAAGGAGACCGCCACATGGCTCTGAGCCGCCAGGTTGTATACCTCGTCGGGGTGGACCTGTTTGAGAATCCGAATCAAATTGGTTGAGTCGGTGAGGTCTCCGTAATGGAGAATAAAATTTCGGTCTGCCTCGTGAGGCCCCTGGTATAGATGGTCGATCCGGTCGGTATTGAACAGAGAAGACCTTCGCTTGATGCCGTGGACTTCATAGCCTTTTTCCAGGAGGAATTCGGCTAAGTAGGCGCCATCCTGGCCGGTAATTCCGGTGATTAGTGCTGTTTTCATAGGGACAATCACTCATTTTGATTTTCATTACGGGCCCTAGGCGCTGTGGTGGAGGGAACGGGTATCGGATAGACGTCTCTTTTTGCTGCGGCAACGGCCCTGTTTGCAATGTCTTGAACCTTCTCATAAGCCTTTTCATGATTTTTCGAAAGCGTATCAATCTGGGTAGCCTGGGACGCGATGGTTTTTTCCAGGGATTCAATCTTGCCAACCAGAACATTTTTTTCACCTTCGAACCTGGTGTTGAGTAAGGCATTGTCTTTTTCAAATTCCCGGGTGAGGGTTTGGGTTGTATCGTCCACGGCTTTCTGTATCCCTTTTTCAAGCCGATTCGGAAAAGTTTCCACCTCTTTTTGAAACGCGGCCATCTCCTTTTCACTCTTTTTCAGGACCGCATCCCGAGTGTCGAGATCAGATTCACGCTGCTGGTGCTCTATCTCAAAATCTTCTCGTTTCTGCATAATTTCTTTTTCAACGGATTTTAACTTGTCTTCGAGTTCGTTTTTCCGCTGCTCCTTTTCCCTTAAAAAGGCGTATTCGTATTCTTCCTTTTCTCTCTCCCTTTTTTTCTTGACGGCATCGGCCTGTTCCTGAACTTTGCGATCATGTTCGATTTTTTCTCTACTCCACCGGGCATGAGTTTCATCCGTCTCTTGCTCAAAGGCGGTCTTTTTAGCTTCCATTTCAAGTTCAAACTGTTGTTTTTTTATACGCTGGGCATCAATCAGAGCGGCCAGATCAGATGCGGCGGTTTCCACTTCATAGATGGTTTTGAGATCCGCCTGTTTTGCCTCTACAGCCGCCTGAATTTTTTTATAGGTTTCAATTTCCGTTTCAAAACGTTCAGCCAGATCGGTCAACTCCCGGCTGATCACACCACGCAAATCATGGAGACGTTGCAGGGGGTCCTGCGCTGTCTGAGAATCTGCCGTGGCGGCTGCCAGCTTTTTATCCAATTGCCTTCTGGCTTTTTCAGCGTCCAGAAGGTTTTTATCCAGTTTTTGAAGACGCTGTTTTGCATCCTCGTAAGCTTCCAGCAACTCTTTTTTCGTGTTGGTCATGGAAACGTTGGGAACTTCCGGTTGATTTGACATGGTATTCCTCCTTTAATCCGAATATTATTTTGATTCGAAGCTTGTTAAATGGTCTTTATTCCGAAATAAGCTTTTTGCCAATCCCATTGCTCTGCGAAAAAAATAAGCATTGGGATATCAATTATATGCCTTCGGTTGTTTTTTTTAGCATGCCTCGATCTTGAATTAAAAGTCCCATCTCCGAATGGAGACTGAGTAGTGGGTGTCTGCAATTTGTCATGCCCGGTTCCGAACCTCTTCCTTGATTCGCTGGATATGACCGCGGCCAAGCCCTTTGATTTCGAAACCCAGTTCAAAATAGGTTTTGATGGATAAATCGTCCAGAATGCCGAAGCAGTCGATAATGGCGATGGGACGACCGGTCATCTCAAGCACTGCTTCAGGTTTCAGATGAAGGTATTGTTTATGGCGGACCGCCAGCACCATGGCATCCGCATTTTTGAGTACGGCGTTCATATCTGTTTGTACACGGATGTTTTCAAGGCCTTCCTGGTTGCGGAAAAAGCGAGACCATGACCGGCCCGGGGCAGGATAACTTGCCTGTTTTTCCAATTCCCACCAGTGTGCGACATAGGGATCGTGGACAGCCACGCTGCCGCCCATTTCGGTAAGTTTGCGCACGATCAGTTCCGATCCGCTGTAGCGTGTATCACCCACATCTTCACGGTATGAGGCACCCAGTACCACAATTTTTGATACCGGAACGATTTTACCCATGTTTCGCAGGGCATCGCGCACCAGTTGGGCCACATGCAGGGCCCGGGTATCGTTGATGTCAATGGCCGCCGGGGTTATTTTGAAAATATCGTCTTCAAACCCCATGAGGGTGTGATAGGCCCAGACCCCCAGCCCCCCATCCTTGGGCAGGCAATATCCGCCGATGCCAGGGCCCGGGAAAATCAGGTTGTTATGGGTGGGCCGCACCTTGATGGCATCGATCACTTTGGTCAGGTCCACGCCGTTGCGCTCGGCAAACAGGCTCCATTCGTGCATGAAAGCCAGAATCGAGGCCCGGTAGGAATTTTCCACAATCTTGCAGGTTTCACTCTCGATGGGCCGGTCCAGTACGGTAAGGGGGTATTTTTCTACGTTGAGCACCTGGCTTAAAAATTGTGTTACTTTTTTGCGGGCATCCTCATTGATGCCGCTGCAGACCCGCCAGAAATCGCGGATGGAGCTGACATAGTGTCTGCCCGGCATAACCCGTTCAAAACTGTGGGCCAGGCAGGGTTCGCAGTCGTCAAGTCCCCTTTGCGCAAATGCCTTTTTCATGATCGGATAGGCCACATATTCGGTCGTACCCGGCGGCACCGTGGTTTCGATCAAAACCATGCATTCGGGTTGAATTTTTTCACCGATAATTTTAAGGCTTTCTTCAAGGGCCGCAATATCGGCATGGCCTTTGCGCACATTGCCCAGGGTTTCTTTGTGATAGTCGCACTGAACATCCACCACCACTACATCGGCCAAAATCAGGGCCTCATAGGTGTAAGTGGCTGTCAGGGTCTTTTTATCTTTCACACACCTGCGGATCAAAGGCGCCACTTCCGGGTCCTCGGCTTTAACAGGGGAGATGCCCCTATTAAGATACGGAATTTTCCAAAAGCTGCGTGAAGATGGCCGCTGCATGCCGATGACAAAATAGGCGGGCCGGCTGTTTTGTTTGTCTATGGAATCGGCCACCACTCCGGCCATGACCGCGCCCACAAACCCGACGCCCATAACCACCACGATCTCGCGGCCTGCTGCACGGTGTTCCCCGGCCTGTTTGGCGATTCGCTCGAATTCCAGCTCATAATCGTCCGGCGTCGGGATAGGGAAGGACTCACCGGAAGGGCTGATAGATACCAATTCGGCGTTGTTATTGCTGTTGTTTGTTTTGGTTGACGAGTGTTTCATGTTCTTTCCTTTGAGATGGGATTTGGGGTATTGGGCAGTGAGTCGGGATACTATCCGGAAATACAGCTCCGCCCTTTCAATTACATATGTAATATTGTGGTAACTACCTATAATTACAATAAAAATTTAGCAACGCAGTCGAGTGCACCCGCTATTTACCGTGGATGCACAATCCTTGGGAAGATCTACTGAGTTCCGGTTTTATCGGGCGGTATCTTTATAAAATAAGGAATCGATTCTGACGGATAAGGGTACATTCATCTATTCAGACGTTTTTTTGTGAAATACCGTTAGACAGTTCAGTTGTCTGACATTCGGAAAACCGGGCGGTATTGTCCGATTCCAATTCCCGGGTCAGGTCTGCAATTTGACAACGAATGGTTTTATATTCGATAATTTTGGATTGCAGAAACCCGATGGTTAGTTTTGTTTTTTCCTCCAGACCGTGGGGTGTTAAGATATAGGCGTAAGCTGCTTTATTTCTAAAATTTTTAAACCGTTTTACCTTTAGCAGACCTTTGCCGACCAGCTCCGAGATTAAAAAATTCACCTTTCCCAAACTGACCCCGGCGCGTCTTGCCATTTCACGCTGGGATATTCTTGGCTTTTCCGACAGAATTTTAAGCAGTCGATAATGGCTTTCCCTTTGTTTTATAGTGTTCATGATATGAACAAGATAAAATAAAAATCAAAACGTGTCAAGTGATGTTTGGGTAAAGCGTTTTTGGCCACAAACCGGTACACTTAGGGTCTGAAAATCATAAATCTCCCGGTATTGATTATGATCTTTTAAATACCCCGTCTACTTGCGGCGGGGAACTTCATTTGAAGGTTGTAATTTTATGATAAATACTGTAATTTAGCCATTATTATAAACCGTTAAGGAGAAAAATATGAAAATTTTGGACAGACAGACAAAATACTATGACATTGTCGGTGATAATCTCGAGATGCTGAAGATTAATATCGAGCCGCAGTTCAAGGTGTTTGCCGAGGCCGGCAAGATGATCTACACCCGGGGAAATGTTGTCATGGAAAGCCGGATGCCCGAAAAAGAGGGCACGGGATTGCTGGGCAAGGTCATGGGTGCCGGTAAGAGGGCGCTGGCCGGAGAATCTTTGCTTTTCACCTATTACGAAGGGAACGGGCAGGCCGGTTTTGCAGGAGATTTTCCCGGAAGGATTCTGCCCATCGGACTTTCCAATCAGACCATGCTTGCCCAGAAAGATGCATTTATTGCGGCCATCGGTGAGATTGACATTTCCATTGCCATGCAAAAAAAAATCGGCGGGGCTCTTTTTGGCGGAGAAGGCCTGATTGTGGAAAAAATAACCGGAGACGGAGTTGTGTTCATCCATGCCGGTGGCGATCTGGTGACCTTTGAGCTGGATGCCGGTGAATCCATGAAGATCGATACCGGCTCTGTGGTGGCCTGGGAAGACAGTGTGAGTTATGACGTCCAGATGGCCGGCAGTGTCAAATCGGCTATTTTCGGCGGAGAAGGCATTTTTCTCACCACTCTCACGGGTCCGGGGACCATTGTGATCCAAACCATGACGCTTTCAAAACTTCGTCGTCAAGTCGGGTTTTCAGCCGGTAAATCAGAATCCGGCGGGATCGGATCCATGGCAAAAACGCTGGGTGGTGCCGGTGCTGCGATGGGAGCCGGCGGTATACTCGGCAGTTTGTTTGGCAAGGATGATGATTAAAAGGGGCGTTTAACGATTGTCTGCCCGGAAATGGTCTTTTTACCCTGCCTCATCGTGATGCGCAAAAATAATCATCAGAATATCAAGCATATGTCTGCGGTTATTTTTGTGCATGCCCTGATCTTGATCAAAAGCCCTCATCTCCGGATGGACAATAGCCATGGCCGGTAAGACAGAAATCTCCGGAGATTTTTATGGATGGGAACCGGACAACAAAAAAAATCAGGGTGTTGATTGCCGATGATGATCCGGTTATCCAGGCCCTTGTTAAACGTATTCTGCAAAAGGCCGGGTATGATGTCGTGATAGCTGAGAACGGACTGAGGGCCGTTGAACTGATGACGGATCGAATCGATGCAGTGCTGCTCGACCTTCATATGCCGGAAATGGATGGCTTGGCATGTCTGCGTATCATCAGCCGTAAATATAAAGGTCTGCCCCCCATCATGCTTACGGCCAGTGATGATGTTTCCAATGCCGTTGAAGCCATGAGATACGGCGCGTTCGACTATATCACCAAGCCGTTTAACCCCAAACAGGTTTTAGCCCTGGTGAAAAAATCCAGCCAGGCCTATGAACAGGCCAAGCGATTGCGAAAAGTCGAAGCAGAACTGATCCGGGCACGTGAACATGAATTTTTTGTGGCCTCTGAAATTCAGCGGACCATGCTCATGGGGCAACCCCCGGATGATTTCGAAGGGCTCGGTGTGGCCAGCCTGACCATTCCGTCCCAGCGTGTTGACGGCGATTTTTACGATTTTTTCAAACTAAATGACCACACCCTTGATCTGCTGGTGGCTGATGTCATGGGCAAGGGCCTCATGGCCGCTTTTCTGGGAGCTGCCATGAAAAGTCGGTTTTTGAGGGTCATGAATGAGCTGGAGGTGTCTTCAGGCCGGCAGGCGCAACCTTCTCCGGAACAGATCATCACGGCGGTACACGCGGGCATGATCAAACAGATGGAGGACCTGGAAACCTTTGTAACGCTTTGCTACGGACGTTTTGATCTGGAAGCCGCGCAATTTATTTTTGTGGATTGCGGTCATGTGCGGACCATCTACTACAATGCGCAGGCAAACAAGATCACTCTGCTCCAGGGCGTCAATATGCCCCTGGGATTTCCTGAAATAGATCCTTTTAAACAAATTATTCAACCCTTTAGCCCTGGTGATCTGTTTGTATTTTATTCAGACGGCCTTACTGAAGCGACAAATCATGAAGGAGAAATGTATGGTGAAAGACGCCTGACAGACCTGATTTTTAAAAATGCCGGTTTTGAAAATGAAAATCTCCTTAAAACGATACGACAGCGCATTGAAAATTTTACAGGCTCTAAGACGTTTGATGATGATTTTACCTGTGTGCTGGTCAGAATTGATCAACCCCTAAACAGGCCCCTGATAACTGCCACCGATAAACTTGAAATCAAAAATGATCTGGATGAACTGGCAAGCGTGCGGTCGTTTGTGCGTAATTTTTGTGAAACAGTTCCTGTGAATCGTTTTGGCGCCAAACCCATGGACAATCTGGAAATCGCTATAACGGAAGTTGTAACCAATATTATCCGGCATGCATATAAAAGCCAAAAAGGCAGGAAAATAGTGATAGAAGCCGAATCATATGCTGAAAAACTGGTGCTTATGGTGTATGACTGGGGCTGCGGATTTGATCCGGAAAAAGTGCCGCCACCAGAATTCGACGGTTCAAAGCACGGTGGATTCGGTGTATTTATTATCAGGGAAAGTGTGGACGAGGTGATTTATTCAAGAAATGGCGACGGTAGAAATTGTACAGGCCTCACATTATTGTTAAGAAAGGAAAAAGAAAATGGAGTTTAAGATTGAAAAAAGTGATGATATCGTTGTCGTTGGCCTTATGATTGAAGCTTTGGACGCCAGCAATGCCAAAGAATTTAAATCGGATATTGCATCGGTGCTAATAAAAAATAAAAAGGTATTGTTTGATATGAGCAATGTGAAATTTGTAGACAGCTCCGGGTGCGGAGCGCTCCTTTCCTGTCTGCGTCAGCTCAACAGTGAAAAAGGCAATCTAAAACTTATGGGCGTTGAGAAAGCAGTAAAGACCCTTTTCGAGCTTGTCAGGATGAATCGAATCATTGGAATCTATGACAATCGCAAAGAGGCCCTGGATTCATTTAAGGTAGCGGCTTTTGAGAAGTGAGACGGGTTACTGACAAGCTCTCAGATTTTACAGGATAAAAGTTAAAGCGCCAAGACATCTTGATAGACAACCCGGAAAAGGGATTTGAAAAATGCCATCGCTTACAGTTGCCGTTGTCCAGTTTGAACCTGTCTTCGGGAAAAAACAGGATAACCTGGAAAAAATTCAAAAACTTACCCGGCAGTTAAAAGCGGACATCATCGTGCTGCCTGAGCTGTGTACCAGCGGTTATTTTTTTACTTCCAGATCAGAGGTTGAAAAAATCGCCGAACTCGCCAACATCGGTCCTTCGGCCGAGTTCTTTAGAAATATGGCCGAGCGCAGTAATGCTGTTGTTATCGCCGGTTTTGCCGAACGGGATAATAACCGGTTATTTAATTCATGTCTGGTCCAGGTTCCGGGCGCGCTTCAGGCAAAAATATATCGGAAAACCCATCTGTTTTACAAGGAACGGTTTTGTTTTGACCGGGGAGATACCGGTTTTTTCGTTGTTCAGGACAAACGGCGGGACGTGCGGATCGGACCGATGATCTGCTATGACTGGCGTTTCCCGGAATCTGCCAGAGTGTTGACCCTGCTGGGCGCCGATATTATCGTGTGTCCGTCAAATCTGGTGACCGATGCATGGGGCCTTGTTATGCCGGCAAGGGCCATTGAAAACAAGGTTTATGTTGCGGTGGCCAATCGTGTTGGCAGTGAAAAAAGGGATGACCAGGAGCTGCTGTTTAAAGGAAATTCGGCGGTTTATTCGTATAACGGCCGCATACTGGTCAAAGCCGGGCCCCATACGGAAGAGATTGTGCAGGCTAAAATTTATCCTGCCAGGACAAGAGACAAGTCTTTTGACGCCCTCGACGATATCCTGATGGACCGGCAGCCCGGGCATTACCAGCGGTTGGTTGAAAGGTGAAAAGGCCAGGCGCCTCAACACTTAAAATTGTCGACTTATTTTCGTGGGAACCCTAAACCCATCCATACCAAAAATATTCAATCGGGTCCCGTATACCGATGTTCTTATTTCTTTCCTTTAATCAACATTGTTGTAGGATCCAGAAACAGCATGGTTTTTTTCGGAGCAGCCGGGGTTTTCTTAAGATTTTTAACGTAAATTACCTTATCCCGGGGCTGAAGCTGTATAATGGCATCAAACAGCTCGCTGACCGGTTTGATCCGGGGCGGTATCTCTTCCGAGTCGGTATTCTCATGCCGATGGGTACGTACCGTAAACCAGATATGCTGTTTGTTTTGAAGGGCCATGGATTTTAATTCAGTCAGGGCCTGCGCTGCATCTTCTTCAAAAGGGCAATTGTCGATTAAAATCATATGAGGGGAAAAGATGTTCTGCTCGGTAATATCGGCAAGTCTTTCCTTGAGCTTGGGGACGCTGAATCCGTCAACCTTGAAGGTCATGATTAGTCTCAGCGGCAGGATGGTTTCCCACAGCCGGTCAATCTGGTCGAGTTTGTATTGGCTGGCAATATTGCGAAATACTTCTTTATACCAGAGGCATACTTTTTCAACCGGATCATTCAGGCTGATATGAAGAACATTTTTATTTCTGAGAAGACTGTTCAACGCCAGTTGAACAACAAAGGCGGTTTTGCCGACACCGGCCCGGGCCAGCACGGCGCCAAAGCCGCCTTCCGGAAGGATGTCTTCTGTTTCATATCCCATGAGTCTCAAAGGGTTACGGAATATAAGATCTTTTTTTAGCATTTCAAAACTCCTTTCTTTCAGGTAAATAATGCATGATGACGCCGGATCAAGCGACATTTTTCTTATTTGCGGCAGCTTTTTTGACCAGTTCTTCGGAAATGCTTTGGGGTACCTTTTTGTAGCTGCTGAACTCCATGGTAAACTGAGCCTTGCCCTGGGAGGAAGAACGCAGGACCGTTGAATAGCCGAACATTTCAGCTAAGGGGACCAGTGCTTCAATGACACAGAGGGGACCTTCCTCCTGGGATCCGACAATCATGCCGCGCCGCTGATTCAGCAGCCCCATGACAACTCCCTGAAATTCGGTGGGGGTTTCCACGGCTACTTTCATAATAGGCTCACGAATCACCGATCCTGCCCTGGCATATCCTTCCAGGAAAGCCCCCCGGGCCGCGGCCTGAAAGGCCATTTCAGAAGAATCGACAGCATGGCTGGCACCGTCATTGATAACGACTTTTATGCCGGTCACCGGAAATTCCATTTTCGGCCCCTTGGCCATACATTGTTTAAAGCCTTTTTCACATGAAGAGATGTACTGCGTCGGGATAGAGCCGCCGGTCACCTTGTTTTCAAAAGAAAAATCTTCATCATCGATGGGTTCAAGGTAGCCTGCCACACGTCCGTACTGGCCTGATCCACCGGTCTGCTTTTTGTGTGTATAGTTAAATTCAGCCTTTCGGGTAATGGTCTCCCTGTAGGCCACACGCGGGTTTCCGGAGGTGACTTCCGCATTATATTCACGCAGCATGCGCTCTATATAAACTTCCAGATGAAGCTCGCCCATGCCTTCAATGATCGTTTCTTTGGTTTCTGCATCCACATAGGTCCTGAATGTCGGGTCTTCTTTGCAGAATCGGTTCAGGGCCTTGGACATGTTGACCTGGGACTTGTTGTCATTTGGTGTAATGGCCAGTGATATAACAGGATTGGGGACAAACATGGAGGTCATGCTGACATTGGTGCCCGGCGACACGAAGGTGTCGCCCGAAGCACAGTCAATTCCGAACAGGGCACCGATAAAACCGGCTGGAATCGATTCAATCTCTTCCATCTGGTTGGCGTGCATCTGTACGACCCGGCCGATTTTTATTTTTTTCCCGGTGCGGACATTGATGACGGTGTCGCCCTTATTGATGGTACCCTGGTAAACACGAATGTAGGTGAGCTGACCATACTGGCCGTCTTCCAGTTTGAACGCCAGCGCAACGGTCGGGTCATCGGTGGAACTGTTTAAGGTGACCGGTTTTTCGTTATGGTCCATATCCAGGGCAATATTTTCGACCTCGCCTGGATCGGGCAGTAACTTGTTAACGGCATCCAGAAGTGGCTGGACCCCCTTGTTTTTGTAGGCGGATCCGATAAAAACCGGTGTGAGCTGCCGGCTCAACGTGCCTTTACGAACCGCATCCATGAGCAGGTCCACGCTGACCGATTCTTCCAGGGCCGCCTCCATCAGTTCATCGGAAAACATGGACGCCGCGTCGATCAGTTCTTCGCGTTTCCGGGCGGCCTGCTCCAACAGGGTGTCCGGTATCTCTTCAATCCGCAGGATCTCTCCGTTTTCGCCGTCAAAGTAAATGGCCTGCATGGTAACCAGGTCGATTACACCCTGAAGGTCGGCTTCGATCCCGATGGGTATCTGCATGACCACGGCATTATGCCCGAGTTTGTCCCGGAGCTGTGCGGTGACCCGATCCGGATTGGCGCCGCTTCGGTCACACTTGTTGATAAAGGCGATGCAGGGTACCTTGTACCGCTTCATCTGCTGGTCCACCGTAATCGACTGGGACTGGACCCCGCCCACTGAGCAGAGGACCAGGATAGCACCGTCCAGAACACGCAGCGAACGCTCTACCTCGATGGTGAAGTCAACGTGGCCGGGGGTATCGATAATATTGATTTCATGGTTTTTCCATTTGCAGGAAGTCGCAGCTGAAGCTATGGTGATGCCGCGTTCTTTTTCAAGTTCCATGGAATCCATGGTGGCACCGACACCGTCCTTACCTTTGACATCGTGGATCGCATGAATTCGCTCGGTATAAAAAAGTATTCTTTCCGTCAACGTTGTTTTACCGGAGTCGATATGCGCGCTGATACCGATGTTTCTGACGTTTTGGGTATTGATTGCCATGTTTTATTCCTCTTGCATTCAGCGTCTTCCGGAACCTGGAAACCAGGCTGTTCCCGAATGGGCACTATTTTTAGGCCTTAATTAAAGACCGGTTTTAAAATAATAAAAAAATCCTTCATTAGCTTACCGGGAAAAAGCAGGTAACCGAGTGAAGGATCGTTGTAAGCATCTTGTGGATATGTATAAAAAATAAATAATGCATATCTTAAATTTAAATGTCAATGTAAAACTGAAATATTTTGACATCTTTTACTTATCGATTTAAACTTTTAGTAAAAAGGCATGTATTTTTTTGCCTAATTCAGAACGCCGAAATTTGAAATTAGCCGTGTCCATTCAGAAATGAAGATGAAGGATATTATATGAAAATTTATTTGCCATGTCCAAATTAAAATCAATCGTATTTGAGGGCGTTGCCGCAGCCTGGCCGATCTGTCTGGGATACATTCCCCTCGGTTTTGCCTTTGGCGTGCTGGCCCAGAAGGCCGGTTTGGGCCCGGTTGAAATATTTCTAATGTCCCTGCTGGTGTTTGCCGGCAGTTCCCAGTTTATTGCCGTGTCCATGCTTGACTGCGGGGCCGCGCTGATGTCCATTATTCTAACCACTTTTACAGTGAATCTCAGACATCTGTTAATGAGCTCAGCGCTCGCGGTTTACTTTAAAAAATCGAGTCGAAAAAAGCTTTGTCTGTTTTCCTATGGTGTTACCGATGAAAGTTTCGCCGTTAATTATTCAAAGTTAAAAACCGGCAAATGGGACCTTGGGCGGTCTCTGGTATTAAATTATACAGCCAATATGACCTGGATCGTCAGTACGGTTGCCGGCGGCTTTGGCGGACAATTCATACCTGCCGGTGCATTCGGGATTGATTATGCCCTGCCCGCCATGTTTATTTGTCTGCTTGTCTTCCAGCTGAACGGCCTGAAATATCTATTTGTCGCCCTGCTTGCCGGTATTTTTGCGGTTTCTCTGTCGCTGGTACTGACCGGCAATATGTATGTTGTGATTGCATCGATGCTCGCCGCAACTTGTGGGACGGTTCTGCATCGGTTTTTTGAAAAATTATCTTCAAAAAGGACCAATGATGAGTGATGCGTATATCCTGATGGTGATCGGCATGGGGCTGGTGACCTTTATTCCCCGCTGGGCACCTTTTTTTTTCTTGTCCAACCGTAACCTCCCTGCATGGCTGGTGGAGTGGCTGGACCTGATTCCCGCTTCGATTTTGAGTGCGCTGCTATTACCGGCTCTGATTACCACCGGCGAACCGCGCAAGCTTATGCTGCTGCAGTCGGAGCTTCTGGCGGCAATTCCGACTTTTATCTTTGCCCTGAAAACCAGATCATTGGGCGGCACTGTGATCGTCGGTATGGTTATGTTTTATCTGGCCGGTAAACTGTTTTGAGATTTTTAAATCCCGGGTGAGTCCTCCATGATAGGCGCTTGATTCTCAGTTTTGTGTTTTTTTGTCAAAAAATAAATTACAATAACCAAAAAACAAATAGCACATAAATCACAATGGTCAAATGACAAATAATAAATAAATCTGCGGTTTGTAATTTCCGTTTTATTCGGTATTATAAATATGAATTGTCTGCCGCCGGGTGGGTAACCGATTTTTTAACATGGATCTTAGCCTGTTCAACCGCTTCGGCAATTTCAGGCGTTTTGGGCAGGACGGCTTCTATCATTGAAATGTACCCGCGGTCCAAAAGAGCCTGAAAAGAGGGCGCAAAATTAAGATCAAACACCCAGCTGATCTGCAGGAGCTTGAAATCATTCAAGGTTTTCATGCTTTGCAGACGAACGATTCTGCCCTGATGCAGCGCGTCAAGGGCTTCTGCCGAACATTCGGGATTGTCCGGCAGTCCCAATTCAATGGTCGTGTTGCGGCGGCCGTTTTTTTCATGATAATAGTCGGTCACCACTTTCCAGATATCGAGCTTATCGGCATCCCGCAAAAGTTTCATAAAAAAAAGCTGCCTTTGGCTTTTCCCTAAGGGAAGTGTCGCGGCATTGTGAGCGGCAACCGACCCGGCAATCAGTCGTTTTTCCGTCAGGGGAAAGGTTGACAGCAGTTTGTGTTTTATGATCTGGCGAATGCTCAACCGGGCATGGTTTTCCGAGGCCATATCATTGAATGTACCGTACACGGCATATTGTTCAAACCGTCCGATGTCATGAAAAAGCCCCATTGTTTCAGCCAACAACAAATCGTTTTCCGTCAGATTCATGGCCCGGGCAAGCATGACGATATTTTGGCATACCCTCAGCGTATGGTCGATTTTGAGATGGATGGCCCGGTTATGATCAACGTTCTTCGTCAGATACCCGCCGGTATAGTCGACAAACCAGTTTTTCAGACGGTCAAGATCCGCGGGCTTCATAGAAATTTTCTTTCGATGAGATCAGCGACCTTGGCAATATCTTCCAGTCCAAAGCGTGGAATGTCTATCCCAACTTCGGTATCGGTAACCAGGGCCAGTCGTTCTTCTAATTTCAGATCCAGGGGGACAGGGGACCTGCCGCTCCTGATAATTTCGATCTTGGGCTTGTTTTCGGTTTTATATCCTTCTGTGATCACAAGATCCATATCCTCAAAATAGGGTTTAAAATCGTCCAGGGTTGTCGGGTCGGTCTCCTTGACCATGGAAAATTTATTATTGGAGGCGATGATCACAGCGTCGGCACCGGAGCGTTTGTGCCGCCAGCTATCTTTGCCGGGCTTGTCAAAGTCAAAGTTGTGGACCGTGTGCTTGATCGTTCCGATTTTGTAACCCCGTTTTTTAAGTTCAGGGATCAGCCGTTCGATAAACGTGGTTTTTCCGGATCCGGATTTTCCGACAATGGATATGATAGGGGGCATAAGTGTCCTTTTTTTTTAAAAATTTAGAAGTTAGTATAGTATCCATCATTTATCGGTTTAAACTTTTTTATAAAATGAATGAATAAGGCAAGAAATCGATATTGGTGCTGTTTTATTTCCATCCGCTCTTTCACTCATTCAGTCACAACCGGATAATTTAAGGATTAAAAAAAATATTGTCAACTCAGCGGGAGCATATAATCCGCCAGACGGGATGATGTCTTGCGAAGATTATGGCTCAACAGCCGGGCGAGTCCCTTGAGGAGCTTGATGCCGATGGACGGGCGATTTTCAAGGATGATATCGAAGCGGTCCTTGGGCAGCAGGGCCAGAATTGATTTTGTATTGGCCTTGACCGTGGCTGAACGGGGAGAATTGTCGATTAACGCCATCTCTCCAATGGATTTCCCCCGTTTCAGGGTCGAAAGAATCGCATAACTATCCGGTCCGGATTTTTTCATCACATCCAGGGAGCCGTACACTACGAAACAGACATATTCACTGCGGTCCCATTCATGAAACAGAATTTCACCGGGTTTGATTTCAATGAATTTCATATAATCGGCAACATAGTGAAGTTCTTCAGACTCAAGGTTGCTGAAGATTGGGATATTAAGAATAAAATCAGTTAATTCCTTTGATAGCTTTCCATTTGTATTTAATTTTTTTAAATTCATTCAAGCGCCTTTCATTAAGCCTATACTGAAATTTTAATTATTGTGATTTTGTTGACATAAAAAACACGAATTTCAGAATCAAGATGCCAATGCAGTCGTGCCGGTTATTCTCTGGTTCGAATTTCAATGGAATTGGCATGGGCATCAAGTCCCTCGGTTTTTGCCAAACATATGATGTCCCGTGCATCACGATCAAAGGCCGCCTTTGAATAATGAATCAGGCTGGTTTTTTTGGTAAAATGCGACACGGAAAGCGCTGAAGAGAAGCGGGCCGTACCGGCAGTGGGTAACACATGATTAGGACCGGCAATATAGTCGCCCACTGCCTCGGGCGTGTATTTGCCTAAAAACAGGGCCCCGGCATTGCGAATTTTGCCGATATGGGCAAAGGGATTATCGACCTGTAGTTCAAGGTGCTCGGGTGCAATTTTATTGGCGATTGTCATGGCCGTGGCAATGTCCGGAACAACCAGCAGGGCACCGAAGTTTTTTAGGGACTGTCTTGCGATCTCCTGCCTGGAAAGCTTAATGATTTGTCGGTCAATGGCCTGATTGACGGTGCGGGCCGTGGACATAGAATTGGTGACCAGAATAGCAGAGGCCAGAGGGTCATGTTCAGCCTGGGAAAGCAGATCTGCTGCAAGATATTCCGAATCGGCACTCTGGTCGGCAATGATAAAGATTTCACTGGGGCCGGCAATCATATCGATGCCGACCCGGCCTGCCAAAATTTTTTTGGCCAGGGTCACATAGATGTTTCCCGGACCTGCAACGACATCGACTTTACCGATTGTATCGGTACCGTAGGCCAGGGCCGCGATGGCCCAGGCGCTGCCGATTTTATAAATCTCATCGATGCCGACCCTGGCTGCCGCGGCTAACAGGAAGGGGTTTACACTGCCCTGGCGGGTGGGCGGTGTGACCATGACCATCCGTTTGACACCGGCGATTTTGGCCGGGATTGCGCCCATCAGTACGGAGCTGACCAGGGGGGTCCGGCCGCTCCGGCCGCCGGGCACGTAAATTCCTGCCCCATCCACCGGATTCACCAGTTGCCCGAGGATGCTGCCGGATTTGTCCGTAGTGATCCATGATTTGCTTTGTTGCTGCTTGTGAAAGGAGCGGACCCGGGCAACTGCATTGTCCAGGGCATGGAGAAAATCTTTATCAACCTGCTTTGATGCCGCATCGATCTCTTCTTTGGTAACTTTTAAAGAATCGATGGTCATGCCTGGAGAATCATACCGGTTGGCATATTTGATGATGGCCGGATCCCCGTGTTTTTTGATATCTTCAAGAATGCGGGCTACCGCATTGTACTCCTTTTTTTTAAAACCTGTTTCCCGGTTTTCAATTGTTGCAATTTTTTTCTGAGCTGATTTGGAAGGGTATTTGTATATTTTCATTGGGAGAATTGTCCACTGATCAATTTGGGTTTTTGATCCTATTGGCGGTTTGGTTTTAGTGTGAAATCTATTTGCAATTTGGTGTCTGGAATTTCTTATTTGCGGCGTAGGCCTTTTCAACGACACCGATTTTTCCGGTTAAAGGTTTAGATAATTGTGTTTGGTTTGTCAATACCTGCGTTAATATGAAAAGAGAAAAAACCTGAATATTGAAACTTCCCAGTACAGGCAATCGCAATGACCTATGTCGGACAGGGGCATCGGATTTGATTTATTCGAAAGCCAAGTTTTTTTCAAAATACGGTTGACATATTCACATCTCCTTGTACTATTCGCCTATTCTGATAAAATACCCATATTACGGTGTTGTAAACGCATCCGAGTGCAGCCAAAAAAATCATGATCACTAGCGTTGAAGTGGAGGCAAAAGATGGGAGAGGATCGAATTTATAATTTTAATGCCGGGCCGGCGGCTCTGCCGCTTCCGGTTCTGGAGGAAATTCAGGGATCGTTTTTGAATTTTGCCGGATCAGGCATGTCCATAACCGAAATCAGCCACCGTTCCAGATGGTTTGATGATGTGGTTGAAGACGCCATTGCCCGCACCAGGCGACTTTTAAAACTGGATAATACTTATCAGGTTCTGTTTTTGCAGGGTGGTGCCAGTCTTCAGTTTTGCATGGTTCCGATGAATTTTCTACCCGACGATAAAATCGCCGAATATGTGGACACCGGCACATGGTCGAGCAAAGCGGTAAAAGAGGCCCGGATTTTAGGGAAAAAAGTGACTGTAGCCGCTTCATCCAAAGATCGGGATTACGCCTGTATTCCGAAAAATATCAATTTTACCGATGATGCCGCCTATGTTCACATCACATCCAACAACACCATTAAAGGCACACAATGGCGCAGTTTTCCCGATACCGGCAAAGTACCTGTCATCGCTGACATGTCCTCGGATATCATGAGCCGGCCGTTTGATCCTCAGCCCTTTGGCATGATATACGCTGGCGCCCAGAAAAATATAGGACCGGCCGGGGTCTGCATGGTGATCGTTCGCCGCGATATGCTTGCAAAAATTCCTGAGGGCCTGCCGAGCATGCTGAACTACAATACCTTTGTCGTTAAAAATTCCATGTATAATACACCGCCCTGTTTTGCCGTGTATACCCTGCAACTCGTCATGAAATGGCTGGAAGAGACCATTGGCGGACTGGGAAAAATGGAAGTCATCAACCGTAAAAAAGCCGACTTGATATACGGTCTGCTAGATTCCAGTAGCTTTTACCGGGGAACGGCGGACAAGGACAGCCGTTCCCTGATGAACGTCACGTTTCGTCTTCCCGGTGAAGGACTCGAAAAGGCATTTCTCAAAAAAGCATTGTCACAGGACTTTGGCGGACTGAAAGGGCATCGCTCGGTGGGCGGATGCCGGGCATCCATTTATAATGCCACAACTGTAAAAGCGATCGAAAGCCTGGTGGATTTTATGAAGACCTTTGAACGGGAGAATGGGTAATAGTGGGTATTCCGGAGGCTGGAAATCTGAAATTTAAAAAAACAGCGGCATGCACATAAGTGGGTCGGTTTTCTGATATTAGGCAGTAGAACCGGCGGGCAGCGGCCATATTCGCACCTTGGCTGATGTGAAAAAAGGAAACGGCCTTTTATTGAGGCCGTTTCCTTTTTAAATACAAAATCATGTCATCCGGTTTATTCGCAAAGCTCAAACAGGACCGCAGCACCCATGCCGCCGCCGATACACATGGATTCCACCCCGTACTTGACGCCGAGGTCCTGCATGTTGGTCAAAATCTGAGCGCAGAGTTTGGCACCGGTGCATCCCAGCGGGTGGCCCAGGGCAATGGCGCCGCCGTGGATATTGATACGGTCCATGTATTTCTCTATACCCAGTTCGCGGATACAGTATAGGGCCTGAGAGGCAAAGGCTTCATTGATTTCCCATACGCCGATATCGTCGATGGAAAGCCCTGCCAGTTTCAAAAGCTTGGGAATGGCATAACGCGGTCCTACGCCCATTTCATCGGCCCGGCATCCCACGGTGGTGTAATACTTCAGTTTGGCCACAGGTTTCAGGCCCAGTTCCTTGACTTTGTCTTCACACATAATGATGCTGCAGGCGGCACCGTCGGTTGTCTGGGATGAATTTCCTGCGGTAACAGACCCGCCGGCTGCAAAAACGGCCCTCAGTTTGGCCAGGCCCTCGATGGTAGTGGATTCACGGATACCGTCGTCAAAATCCTGCAGAAAGGTTTCGGATTTAAACGTACCGGCCTCCTGCTTTACAAACCGGGTGGCCGGAGTTGGAACGATTTCCTTGTATAATTTACCGGCTTTGGCCTTTGCTGCCTTCATCTGGGAATTATAGGCAAATTCATCCTGGGCCTCCCGGGTGATATTGTACCGGTTGGCCACGTTTTCGGCGGTAATCCCCATGGATGTATAAAGGTCGGGCCGATCAACGGTGTATCCGGGATGAGGTCTGGGCATGTTCCCGCCCATGGCCACCATGGTCATGGACTCCACGCCGCCGCCGATGGTGACGTCGGACCATCCGGCCATGACCCTCATGGAGGACTGGGCAATAGCTTCAAGCCCGGACGCACAGAACCGGTTGATTGTGGCGCCGGATACTTCATCCGGGAATCCGGCAATCTGAGCGCCGATGCGGCCGATATTCATCCCCTGTTCCGCTTCGGGAAAGGAGCAGCCGACCATGATGTCATCCACCTCTTTTTTTTCAAGGTTCGGCGTTTTTTTCACGGCCGCATCCAGAATAAAAGACAAAAGATCTTCGGGCCGGGTATCGCGAAAGGCCCCCTTGTTGCGTCTGCAGCCGGGTGTTCTAACCGAAGTGACAATATATGCATCTCTCATAATGCTTTCCTCCTTGGTTCTAAATAATGTATTGACTAGTTTCTCAGGGGTTTGCCCGTCTTCAACATGTGGTCCACCCTGGCAATGGTCTTTTCCTGCTTCCAAAAGTCCACAAATGCCTCTCGTTCAAGCTGCAGAATCAGCTCTTCGTCCACCATGCTATTGGCTCTCACATCGCCCCCGCTGATGACAAAGGCAATGCGTCTGCCCAGGAATACATCATATTCACTGACATATTTAGCGCTTTCCATATTGAAAAGTTCCCCGTTTACCATGCCCTGGGCTGCGTTGCCGGCCACCTTGAGCGGACGCTTTATCGGTGGTGCATACCCCTCGTCAAGCATTTTAAGGACTTCTTTTTTGGCTTCGCCGATCTGGTAATCGCGGTTGAAAACGATTCTGTCTTTGGGCCCGAGAAAACCAAAGGACCGTGCTTGGGCCCCTGACATGGATACCTTGGCCATGGCAATGGACATGAATGCCGGGAGAAAGAATTTCGTCATATCCAGGTCGGTGACGGCATCGGGAATGCTGTCGATGAGTTTTTTGTAAAGGTTCATGCACCCGCCGCCGCCGGGAAGCAGTCCTACCCCAATTTCCACAAGTCCCATGAAAAGTTCGGCATGGGCCACGATGCGATCGGCCCCGAGGCAGATCTCACATCCGCCGCCCAGGGTCATGCCATAGGGCGCGGCCACTACCGGAAAGGATGCATACCGGGCCCGCTGCATACCGGCCTGGCCACCGGCCAGAAAGGCGTCCATCTGGGCATATTTTTTTTCTCTGGCCAGGGTTGCCATAAATTTAAGATCGGCTCCTGCGGAAAACGCCCCTGGCATGCCCCCGGCCTGGTTGCCGATGACCAGTCCTGCGCCGTTGGCATCCACATAATCCAGAACCTCATGCATGAATTCAAGGATTTCGCCGTTCAAGGCATTCATCTTGGTGTGGAATTCAAAGTTAAAAACGCCGTCGCCAAGATCGATCAAAGACGCGCTCGGGCAGGTTTTGACCAGTTTGTCCGCACCTTTAAGGGCCTTGAGGGAAACAATCGTCTTACTGACGGCAGCCTCTTTGTAGGTTTCGGAAGAAAAGTCATAATACAGGGTCCTGCCGTTTTCAGTCTTGTAAAAAGTGGCATTTCCACCCGCCAGCAATTTTTTGACTTTTTTCGGGACGGTCAGATTGTCCTGTTCCATTTTGGCCACAGCATCGGCAACACCGATGGCGTCCCAGGTTTCAAAGGGACCCATTTCAAAGTTAAAGCCCCACTTCATGGAGTTGTCGATTTCCACAATGGTATCGGATATTTCCGGGATCCGGTTGGCCGAATAAATCAGTTGACTGGCCACGGCTTTCCACGCATAGGCACTGCCCCTGTCATCACCGTATACGATGGCTTTCATTTTTTTAGGCAGGGTTTTGGCTTTCTTGGCCGCGGCCAGGCACGGGAAGTCAGGTTTGCCGTATTCTTCATATTCAAAAGTTTCAGGATTGATCACCTTGCGGATAAGCTTCCACTCGGGTGTCAGGTCGGTTTTGTAAAAACCGCCGTTGGCTTTTTTGCCCAGAAGTTTTTTTTCGATCATCTTGTCGACAAATTCCGGAATGATAAAACTATTACGTTCCTCGTCTTCGGTAACCAGATCATATGTGTTTTTGGCCACATGGCCCATGGTGTCCAGGCCCACCAGGTCAGTGGTCTTAAACATGGCTGTTTTGGGACGGCCCATGGTCTGGCCGAAAAGGGCGTCAACTTCCGTGATGCTCAAGCCTTCTTCCATCATAAGCTGCATGGCTTTGATCATACCCTGGACCCCGATGCGGTTGCCCACGAAGTTGGGGGTGTCCTTTGCCCAGACGATTCCCTTGCCCAGGAGGCGTTCGCCGAAATCACCCATGAATGACAGAATCTCGGGAAGGGTTTCTTCGCCTTTGATGATTTCCAGAAGGTGCATGTAACGGACCGGGTTGAAAAAATGGGTACCGAGAAAATGTTGCTTGAATTCAAGGCTCAACCCTTCGGACATGGATTTTAAAGGTATTCCCGAGGTATTAGAGGAAACAATGGCGCCGGGCTTTCGAACCGGCTCGACCCTTTTAAAAAGGGCCTGTTTGATTTTAAGATTTTCCACAACGACTTCAACGATCCAGTCACAACGGGAAAGTTTGTCAAAATCATCTTCAAGGTTGCCGATGGAGATAAGGGCCGCATCTTTTTTTTGCATCAGCAGTGACGGTTTTGACTTGAGGATGGTGTCGAGCCCTGCTTTTGCAATTTTGTTCCTGGCGGCCGGGTCCTTTTTTTCTTTATCGGTAAGGTCAAACGGAACGATGTCCAGCAATAGTGTTTTGATGCCGGCACTGGCGAGAAGTGCTGCAATACCGCCGCCCATCACGCCTGAACCGATAACTGCAGCTTGTTTGATCTTTCTGCTCATAATTACCTCCTTAAATAATAGATTGGTAACGTTTAAAAACGGTAAATCGGTTTAATCTCGGGGTTTTTAGATATATATGAATGAACATTCATTCACTTATCAAAGCATGTGTCATTGTGTCAAGAGAAAATTCCCCTGTTATGGACAATTCATACGGATAATTAACAAATTGAAATAAATGATAAAATGTAAAATTTACAAAAAATGAATAGTAAACGTACAGGCGCTTTGACTATTTTTGACTTCCATGAATGATGATGAATAAATATTCATTCATCATTCAATTCTCATTTTTGATCAGTTGTTTCAAATACGTCAGGGTCTGCCAGGAAAAGGTATCCGCCTGGCAGGGGAATAAGGCATTATTGGTGAAAATCGGATCTGACTCAAGGTCATAGCGCGATGCGGCGTCTGCCCGATGCCAGAGTGATGTGTGAGGGATAGGCGTATAATGGGCCAGAACCGGTGTTATACCTGCCTGCTTAACCACCCGTATAGAGGTTTCAATGGTCTCAAGGCTTTGATCGGGCAATCCGATGAGCAGGTAAGCGCCGATCTGCTTTTGGCTGAAGCCCGCCTTCTTGAGACAGATGACGGCCCGGTTAAATTCACGGGCACTTACCTTGTGATCCAAATCATTGCGTTTTTCAAAATCCGTGGTTTCAAGCCCCAGACGAATGGTTTCAAACCCTGCAGCAAACATCAGCTGAGCGGTTTGTTGCGTTATTTCACGGATATGAACCGCATTGGGGGTATGAAAGCGTAGCTTCAGGTTTCGCGTGATCAAATCTTTCAGTATGGGGATGATATGACGATCGGCATTGACCAGCAGTGCATCATCATAAAAAGCAAAATCGATCACGCCATGGTTTTTGTGCCAATGCAGGATTTCCGCTACCACCGAAGCCGGGCTGCGCAGCATTCTTTTGGGGTCCAGGATATTGGAGGCGCAGTAGGCACAGGCAAACGGGCACCCCCGGGACGTGAGTAACGGTGCATAGTTGATTTCATGCTGCAGGTCGAGGGCAGGGTAGGCCAGGGTGTCAAGATCTTCAGGATCATATTCCGGCAACGGGGCAGACCCTGTATAAGTAGCGGCCAGATCAAGAATAGATTCGGTCCCGGACCCGGCAATGACCTGATCGGCCCCGGAATGGCAAACAGCGTGAGCATGGCATAACGTCGCATAGATACCCCCAAGAATAACAGGCACATTCGGAAATACTTTTTTTATGGCGTCAATGGTTTCTTGAACACCCGGGTACCAGTATGTCATCAGGGACGTAACCAGGATAAGATCGGGCGTGCAAAGTGCTTTCAGGTCATCATGAAACCATTGCAACGGGATGCCGTATCTTGAAAAAGTGCGTTGGATATCTTCAAGTCCGGATGGCTTGGCGATTTTCGTCTTCAGATAGGGCCCCCGTCCTTGCCGGGCATGCAGGGCAGTGTGTCCGGTATTGGGATGGAACCGGTCCAGACAGTCGAGATAGGAGATCTTAAAGCCATGCTGCCGCAGGATACCGGCCAGGGTCAAAAGTCCCAAAGGCTTGGCCCAGAAATCATAGGCGGCAAAATCGTGGATCCAGGGATTGACCAGAAGAATGTGAGAAGGGGATATCATTATTGAATGATGAATGGTGAATTTTGAATGATGAATTGGCAGAATCGGTGGGCTTTGGTTTTTATCATAATTTGTGCCATTTTCTAAACGCTTGCAGCTGATGTCCCAGCAAGATTCTCCGGAAAGTATTTCATGGAGGTTTTTTTCAACTCCCGGCGGCTGAAAAGGAGGGTATAGGTCGGCATGCCCACATCCGAGGCCATGTCCAGGGCCATCTGTCGACAAGCCGCTTCATCAGCGGCGTGGATCATGGTGTACAGGTTGTAGGGCCACTTTTTCGATGGATTGCGGCGGTAGCAGTGGGTGACCTGGGTCAGTCGGGCCAGTTTTTGCCCGATCTGCTCCACCTTGTTTTCATCAACCTGCCAAGCCACCATGGCATTGGCTTTAAATCCGGATTTCTGGTGCCGGATGGTAGCTCCGAAACGGCGGATAATGCCGCGACGCACAAGATCTTTAATGGATGATAGCAGTTGGTGCTCGGAAATGCCAATTTTCTGGGCAATCTTAAGATACGGCTGCTGACAAATCTCCATATCTTCCTGGATGAAGGCGATTATTTTTTTTTCAAGATCTGTAATCATAGGAAACCTGTAAAAGGTAAAACCGGTTTAAAACTGATTTTAGGTGCCACAATCAGGCAAAAATATATGCTTTTTTAAAAGCGTGTAAACCGGTAGCCAAAGAATGTCTAAAAGTCAACAATTTTTCGGAAACAATCGTTTAATATCGCTTTTTTCGGCGCGGCAAATACCACGTTCGGTGATAAAGCCGGTGACCAGTCGAGCAGGGGTTACATCAAAGGCAAAATTGGCGGCAGGGCTTGTCTCCGGCGGCACCAGAACACTGCAGACAGAATTATTGTGCAGCCCCTGAACAAACCTGATTTCATCAGGATCACGCTCTTCTATGGGAATCTCCTTTATACCGTCTGTAATCTGCCAGTCAAACGTACTGGAGGGCAGGGCCACATAAAAGGGAACGTCATTATCCCGGGCCGCCAGGGCCTTTAAATAGGTGCCGATTTTGTTGGCCACATCGCCGGTGCAACTGGTCCGGTCAGTGCCCACGATGACAAGATCCACCAGGCCGTGCTGCATCAAGTGCCCACCGGCATTATCAGTGATCACCGTGTGTTTTATCCCGCGTTGACCCAGTTCCCATGCGGTCAGGCGCGATCCCTGGTTCAACGGCCGGGTCTCATCCACCCATACATGGATGTCGATCCCTTTTTTAAAAGCCGCATACATGGGCGCCGTTGCCGTGCCGTATTCAATGCAGGCAAGCCAGCCGGCATTGCAGTGAGTCAGCAGATTAATGGTCCGGCCATTGTTTTTGCGACTAATATTTTCGATCAGGCTCAGCCCATACCGGCCGATATTACGACAGTTTTCGGCCTCTTCATCCGCCAGATCCCCAGCAGCCTGACGGGCGATTTTGATTTTTTCCATTTTCCCGTGAATGGCCAAAATTTTATTCAACATGCGGTCCACGGCCCAGCTCAGGTTCACGGCCGTTGGCCGGGCCGTTTTCAGCCGCAGGCATTCATCAAGGATATACTCGTCGGGCACCTGGTCCCCGGAACAGTTCAGGGCAGCCAGGAATACACCATAGGCCGCGGTGACGCCGATAAGCGGCGCACCCCTGACATACATGTCCTTGATGGCCATGATGGCATCGTCTGCTGTTTTTAGATCGACGGTAATGAACTCATGGGGCAGTCTG
>CAZFXX010000009.1:0-28505 GCA_964522985.1 uncultured Desulfobacteraceae bacterium | reverse complement strand
TACACAGATTTGAACAGATACCGCAGAGGACGTAACGGAGCATGAATCGGCCCATCAACAATTCCATTTGGGGTATCCGGCCTGAATAAACACCATGGCGGCCGTTTAAGAAACGACGGCAGACATGGCGTATGTCGCGTCTCTTAAGCGATTACCGTACTGCATGCAGCAGGTGAGATTGTTCCTGCGATACCGTCAATGCTTGAAGCTGCGCTGGCCGGTATACACCATGGCAACGCCGGCTTCGTTACAGGCCTCGATGGACTGGTAATCATTGCCCGAGCCCCCCGGCTGAATCACGCTGGAGATGCTTTCCCGCAGGCCCACATCCACCCCGTCCCGGAACGGAAAAAAGGCATCACTGACCATTGCGGCATTGATAAGACCCCCTTTTTCCAATGCGACCCGGTCATCGATCTTTTTTGTTTTTTTCGCATCTTGAAGCTCGTTGTAGGCAATTTTGTGCTGCTCAAAACAATACCGGTCGCTCAGCTTGCGATAAGCCTTGTCACGGGCAATTTCAGCCACGCCCACCCGGTCCTGTTCCCCAGTGCCGATACCCACGGTGACCAGGTCCTTCACATAAATCACGGAGTTGGACGTGACCCCGGCCTCCACCATCCAGCCGAAGAGCAGGTCCTGATACTCTTTTTCCGTGGGCTGCCGGTCTATCCGGTAGGTTTGGCCCTGGTATTCGCACTGGGCCGGTTTTAAATCCGCCTTGTTTCGGGCCGCCGGAACAAAGGACCACTGGGCCACGATCCCGCCGTCGATAAGGCTTTTGAATTCCACGCAGCGCTGGCCGACAAACTGCTGCAAGCGTTGGATATTGTCGATGCGGATGACCCGCAGGTTTTTTTTGTGGGCAAAAATTTCCATGGCCCCTTCTTCGAAGTCGGGGGCCACCACCACCTCGGCGTACTGGTTGGAAATGGCCGCGGCCGTGTCTCTGTCCACCGATCGGTTCAACGCGATACACCCGCCAAAGGCCGCTATCCGGTCGGCCAGATTGGCCTTGATGTAGGCTTCGGTCAGGGTATCGGACTGGGCCACGCCACAGGGATTGTTGTGTTTGACGATGACGGCGGTGGGTTTATCGGTCAGATATCTGAGAATGTTTAACGCATTGTCCGCATCCGTCAGGTTGGTTTTACCCGGGTGCTTGCCCGACTGCAGCAGTTCTATGTCCGAAGCCAGGTATTGACCCGGCTGGATCATCGTAGTTTCTCCCAGCACCAGGTTGCCGTTGACCATGCGGTACAGGGCCGCCTCCTGGCCCGGATTTTCGCCGTACCGCAACCCTTTGTTAACATTATCGATGGTCCAGACCACCTTTTCGTAGGCAATGGTCTGGCGTTTGCCGTTGTCAATAAAGCTGATTTCCATCCGGGGCGGAAAATGATCGTCCATGATGGTTTTGTACATTTTTTTCAGATCTTCTGCCATTTTTTATCCCTTTGTTTGCATTTGATACTAATAATAAAGATAGGCTGAAGGTTGTTTAGACTGAAGGTTGAAGGTATTCTGTCTATTGGTGGGCACAGCCCACCCTACGATACCCTATTTAGCCTTCTACCTTCAACCTTCTACCTTTTGATAACATCCCTTTACCGCGTCATAATTTTCAGCGGCCAGAAAATCGGCAATGGTCCGGTCGTAAACGGCTGTGTGCTCAAAGGCCTTGCGGGCCAGATGGAACCGCAGATCCAGGGAGATCATGCCCTGATGGGCCGCTATGTCGGCGAGCACCCGGGCGTAATCGGAGGGGTCCACCACCGATGCCACGCGGATGAAATTTTTGGCCGAGGCCCGAATCATGCACGGTCCCCCGATGTCGATATTTCCCCGGGCCTGTTCAGTGGTGACCCCGGGTTTGGCAATGGTTTCTTTGAAAGGATACAGGTTGACGACAACCATGTCGATGGCAACGCTGTCCGTGCGTTTCAGATCCTGCTGGTGGGCGTCATTGTAAGTCTCGGTGAGCAATCCCAGGTAGATTCGAAAATCGAGGGTCTTGACCAGCCCCCCCTGGGTTTCCGGCTGGCCCGTATAATCGGACACCCTTGTCAGGCAGGTGTCTGCATTGGTACCGAGAATCTCCCGGAGCCGGACAAACGTACCGCCGGTGGAGAAAAATCTTATATCCGGGTTCAATTCGATCATTTCAGGGATAAATGCATCCAGGCCGCTTTTGTCTGAAACGCTGACCAGAACATGTCCGACTTTCACCTTGTCATCGATTTTTTCGACTATGTTTATGCCCATAAGCTTTGTCGGCGGCATTGGTTTGATCCGATGCCGCCGATGCCTCCTTTTTTTAAATATTAATGATGACGGTCTCGTAAAAAGTCCAACTCCTGCGTTGCGCTGCATTTGGCAATCATTCAACGTACTATAAGTACTTCTCATAATTGCAAAATTTGCACGTCTTGAATTTGAACTTTTTACAAAACCGTTTAAAACAGCAGAGCGTCTTTTCCCGGACGGTCAGCATCGCCCGGCATGCTCATCTAAAAAGCGCTGAAAAAAGATGTTCATGAAATCATGACGGCCGGCAGCCAGTCGACGGCCCTCATCGGTGAGCATCCGGCCTTTTATTTTGCTCAGCTTCAGCTTGAATTCACGGTATCCGGTATCTTCCCTTGAATAGGGCAGGGTGTCTTCCACCCGGATATCCGGATTATGCAGCCGGGCCCCCAGTTCGCCGGCGAACAGATAGGCCCGGGCCACGCCCACGGCACCGATGGCATCTATCTTGTCCGCATCAAAAAGCACTCTGGCTTCCAAGGTGTCGGGTTTTTCGTTACCCCGGAACCGATGGGACCGTATGCAGTGGATGATATTGATTTTCTGCTCATCTGTCAGTTCCAGGTCTTTGATCAGGGGCCGGGCCATCCGACCGCCCAGTCGGGCATGGCAGATGGTTCCATTGGACGAATCCTGTTTACACCGGCCGATATCATGCAGGTAAGCGGCAATTTTCAATACCTGCATGTCGGCCCCCTCCCTGGGACCGATTTGTCCGCACATGCGGACAACCCGAAGGGAATGCTCCCAGTCATGACTGCCGTGGGCATCTTTAAACAGGTTTTCGGCCATTTTTCTGATCTGCCTTACCGGAGATTCAAGGTCCGCGTTGTCCGGTTGCGAATTTTTTTTTGATGCTTCAAACAGGGGCATTTTTTTTACCTGCCGGGTTTCGCCGTGTCGTTAAATTGTTCCATTCGGCCGAAAACGCTCCATTCGAACGGGTATTGCCGGTCCGGCGAGTATGTCCACCCGTCTGGTCCCGGGCCGTAAAGAAAAATTGACCTGACGGCAATTAAATCGGGTGCATATTTTTTGATAAACTTTGGCAATAAATGCTTTGAAAAGTTCTGGATCGGATTTGTCCGGGGATTGGGCCATGGTTTTGTTTAACGACTCGTATTCCCCATACAGTCGTTCGATGGCTCCTGCATCGGCCATGGGGTCGGAAATGATCACCGCGGTATCCAGTTTTATTGTTTCCCCTGTTTCATCAGATCCGGAACGTTCTTCCGGCAAAGTCGTCTCGGGTGAGTCGGTTGCTCTGGATTTGAATTCCTTGATCAGTTCAATGGGCACCACCCTGATAATCTCGGAAAGGGTTGTCTGCCCCATTTTCAGCAGACCGTCATCGATCATGGTGCGCATGCCCGCCTTGAGTGCCATGTATTTAATTTTATTTTTAGCGGCCCCCCTGCTGAGGGCCCGGGCAATGTCCCGATTGATTTCTAGCAGTTCCGAAATCAGGGTGCGGCCCCGGTATCCTGTGAAGTTACAGGCTTTGCAGCCGATCCCCTTGTAAAATGTCAAATGCGCCGGGTAGGCGTCAAACAGAATGCGCCATTCCTCCTCGACCGGCCGGTATTCCCTTGAACAGACATCACACACCTTTCTTACCAGCCGCTGGGCCAGAACCCCCATGAGACCGGATGCAATCTGATTCTGCTCGATATTCAGATCCAGCAGCCGGGTGATGGAGCTGACCGCATCATTCGTATGAATGGTACTCAGCAGCAGATGCCCGGTCTGGGCCGCATCAAAGGCAATCCGGGCTGTTTCGTCATCACGTATTTCACCGATGAGAATAACATCCGGATCAAGCCGCAGGAAAGAGCGCAGCAGTCTGGCAAAAGTCAGGTTGATCTTGGGCTTTACCTGGGTCTGCATAATTCCCGGAAAGCTGTATTCAATGGGATCTTCGGCGGTGATGATTTTGATGCCCGGATTATAAACATACTGGAGAGCACCGTAAAGCGTGGAGGATTTTCCGCTGCCGGTGGGGCCCGACACCAGTACCATCCCGGCCGCACTTTTGAAAAACCGTTTCAAGGGGTCTAAAACATGCTGTGAGTGGTTCAGGTTATCAAGCCCGAGCTTGGCCTTGCGGGAATCAAGAATACGGATGGTGACATTTTCGCCGGTAATGGCCGGGCAGGTAGCCACTCTGAAATCAAGGTCAAAGCGCTGTTGGCTGGTTCTGTCCAGATAGTTGATTCGAAATACACCGTCCTGGGGCAGCCGGCGTTCTGCAATATCCAGGTTGGATATGATCTTGATTCGCGAAATGATAGCGCCTACCATCTCCTGTATTTTTTTATCCAGCCATTCCGGCTGAACGTTCTGCAAAACACCATCGAGACGATACCGCAGTGTTGCGCTGACACGGTCCTGTTCGATATGAATATCACTGGCGTTGTTGATGATGCCGAACTTGATGATATAATCGACCACCTGTTTGGCTTCCATATCGGAAACCCCGTACAGGCTTGTCTTGCCGTCTTTGATATCGTTCTGTTGCAGATCGATATCAACAAGATCAACATCTTCCGGCACTGCTTTTCTTCCGTCGGCAGCTTTAAAACTTTTTATGCTCTTGCCGTATAACGCTCTGAAAAGGTTGTGGAAATTTTCTTCTGTAACAAGCACCATATCAACTTTGAAACGTGAAAACAAAGGCAGGAGGTCCTGGTTGTCCAGCACCTCGGCAGGGTTTGTGACGGCCAGCTTGATTTGCCGGTCCTTAAGGCCCAGGGGCAGGAGCAGGTTTTTTTCCGCATATTTAAAACCGACTGTTTTGATCAGTTCTTTTTTTGATTTTTCATTGAACTGAAAACCGGCAAGTTTTTTAAACGGAATGTTATACTGCCGCGACAGGGCCGTACAGAGCTGCTCCTGAGAAATGAATTTTTTGTCGATCATGATCCGGCCCAAAGGATCATCACTGTGGATCTGTTCCTGAATGATTTCCTGGTACTGTCGGACATCAATAACGCCCTGTTTGAGAAGAATTTCACCTATTTTCAACTGCTTACGGTATTTTTTAAGTACCCGGCTGAGATCGGTTGGGCTGATAAGACCCAGATCGCAGACAATTTCGCCGATGGTCCGCTGAAATTTTTTGCTGGTAAGGGTCCCCTTGAGTTCGACCTCGGTGATCATATTCAGATTACGGGCCAGTTCACCCAGTTGAATACCGCCGTGCTCCTGTTCGATCAGGCCATCCAGATCATCATTTGAAATATATCCCAGCCGTACCAGCGTATTTCCCGTCTGCTCTGATTTTTGTCGGACAAGGCGTGCTTCTTTTATTTGTTTTTTATTGATCAGGCCTTTTTCAAGGGCCAGAATTTCGATATCCTTGCGCAGGTCGGGGTGCCCCAGCAGCATCTGCAAGTCTTCGGGGGAAATCAGTTTTTTCCGGACCAGGATCTCACCTATGGGAAGCTTGGCTGCCTCGGCTTCCTTTTGCTGGAGCTTCAAGGCGGCATCAATGTCCTCTTTTTTTAGATAACCTTCTTTGATCAGCAGTTCGCCGATCAGTAGTGGCGCAGCCTTGCCGTAACTTTTTTTTATCATGGCTCCCTGTTTTTTACGCTGGTGCAACCCTTTTTTTGTAATGACTGATTATAGAAAAATGATGACCCTGCTGTCAAGCTTTGCCCTGAACCTTAAATGCAGCCTGCTTGAAACATTATGTAATAAACCGAATTAACAGGGTTTAATTTCAGTTTTGGTGAATGCGGTCGTAAAATTTTAAATATTGATTTTACCTCCACTTTCAAACACATTGCTTATATTTATTTTAACTTTTATTAATTATTGATAAAAAGTAATATTTTTTTGTTTTTTTCTTGACACTTTTGTCAAAATAAGCTTTTAACAGATATACGGTGGATTAAAGTGGATATAGGTGGAATATGTTTCGGGGAAGTTCCTATCATACAATTGACGCCAAGGGAAGAATTATCATTCCCACCCGGTTTCGGGATGCCATCAAAACCGAAAACCGTAACGGCGTCATGGTTACCAAATTTGACGGCAGCCTCGTTGCGTATCCGTATGATGAATGGGAAAATGTTGAAAATAAGATACTTTCCCTGGCTAAAACCAGCGATACCATGCGCCGTTTCAGAAGAGTGTTTATCGGAGGGGCCTTTGATTGCGTCTGCGACAAACAGGACCGTATTCTGATTCCACCAAGCCTGAGAGAATATGCCGACCTGCAAAAAGAAATCGTACTGGCCGGTGTGTTGAAGATTTTTGAGATCTGGTCCCGGGAAAGATGGGATTCAGAGCATGCGAAGATGGCCGAAGATATGAAAAAGGAGGACGTTAGAAACGAAATTGCACTGTTAGGACTTTGATTCTATGTCTTATCATCACATTCCCGTCATGCTTGATGAAGTGCTCGGATATCTAAACTGCCGACCAGGGAAAGTTTATGTCGACTGTACGCTTGGCGGCTGTGGGCATACCCGGGCCATATTGTCGCAAATCATGCCCGAAGGCCTGCTTATCGGTCTGGATCAGGATCTTGAGGCCATCGATAATGCCCGAGAGGTATTACGGCCGTTTGAAGCCGGTATCCGCCTTTTCCATGCAAATTTTATTCGGCTTCCCGAACTTCTTGCACAATCAGATATCTTTGCCGTGGACGGCATACTTCTCGACCTCGGGCTCTCACTCCATCAACTGGAATCCAGCGGTCGGGGTTTCAGTTTTCTTAAAGATGAACCCCTGGACATGCGAATGGACATCCGATCTTCAACCCGTGCCGGGGACCTGATCAGCCGTATGCCGGAAAAAGAACTTGCCCGAATTTTTCGACAATACGGAGAAGAGCGCATGTCGCGGAAAATTGCCCGTAAAATCATTGCCATAAGAAAGCAGACACCTATTACCACTACCAGGCAACTGGCGGATCTGGTGTGCAGTGTCATGCCGGCCGGCCCGGATGCAAAACACCGGATTCATCCGGCCACCCGCACGTTTATGGCGTTAAGAATTGCCGTTAATCAAGAGCTTGAAAGGCTCGATGCATTTATGAAAACTGCTGCAGATCTTCTTACGCCCGGTGGACGTCTGTGCGTGCTCTCGTTTCATTCTCTGGAGGACAGAATTGTCAAACATAGCTTAAAGCATATGGAAACGGCCTGCATCTGCCCACCGGATTTTCCCCAGTGTATTTGCAATAAAAAAAAAACAATGCATGTGTTGACCCGCAGGCCTGTGCGTCCCACAGATGCGGAAATTCGGGAAAACCGGATGGCAAGATCAACTAAATTGAGAGCCGCTGAAAAAATTTAGACGCATTCAAAGGTTGCCATGGCGCCCAAAAAACTAAAATCTTTCAAGCACCAGCGGTTTACATGGGTCTGGTTTCTTTTTATGGCGCTGTTCATGGTGGAACTTTTTTCCTACACCTGGTGCCGGGTTCAATGTACCCGGATCGGCTATGAGATATCCAGGGCCGCTGCCGATCAAAAAAAGGGGCTGGCCATCAGAAATAACCTGAAGATTGAACTGGCGCGGTTGAAATCGCCGCAACGAATTGCTCGAATCGCCAGGGAACGATTGGGACTGATAACCCCGAAACCGGAACAGACGATTATTATTCCATGACTTTTATTGAAAAAAAATATATCAGAATACGCCTGATACTGATCGGCATTCTTTTTACCGTACTTTTCGGGGCCATCGGCACCAAGGCCGCCTATCTGCAAATTTTTCGTACCTCCTGGCTGTCCGGCAAAGCTGCCGATCAATACACCCGGGATCTGGTGGAACACGGTCGCCGCGGAACCATATATGACGCAAATCACATTGAAATGGCGGTCAGTATCGATACGACCTCGATTGCCGCTTACCCCAGGATGATTCCAGATCCTGACCGGACCTCCTTAACCCTGGCTAAAGCACTTGATCTCGACCGGAGAACCGTAAAACGCAAACTGGTATCCAAGCGTTCTTTTGTATGGCTCAAACGGCAGGTTATGCCCAGGGAGAGCAAGGCGGTATCGGCCCTGAAAATTGCCGGGATCGATTTTATCCCGGCTTATGGCCGGTTTTATCCCAATCGCGGCCTGGCCGCATCTGTACTGGGTTTTTCAGGAACCGAAGGACGCGGGCTGGAAGGCCTTGAATATTTTTATGAAAATCACCTTAAGGGCCCGACCCGCAAGGTAACGGTTCTGAAAGATGCCCTGGGACGCGGGTTTGATGCTGAAAATAAGAGCAGTGGCAGTGACGGCGGTAACAATCTGGTTTTGACCATCGACCGGAATATTCAATATATTGCTGAAAACGCGCTGCAGGAAGCCGTTACCCGTTTTTCCGCCCGTTCAGGCATGGCCATTGTCATGGCGCCTAAAAGGGGCGCCGTCCTGGCCCTGGCGCAGTGCCCCAGATTCAATCCCAATGCCTTTGCCAGCTATGATAAAGGGCTGTGGCGCAACCGGGCCATTACCGACCCGTTTGAACCGGGCTCCACCATGAAAATATTCAGTGCCGCAGCCGCTATTGAATCCGGCATCTGCACCTCCAATACCATTTTTTTCTGCGAAAACGGTTCTTACCGGATCGGCAAACACACGGTTCATGATACCCATGGCCATGACTGGCTTTCCCTGCAGCAGATTGTAAAATATTCGAGCAATATCGGGGCCGTCAAGGTGGGCCAGAGAATCGGCCCACAATTTTTGTATACGGTTTTACGGAATTTCGGGTTTGGCCAAAAGACCGGTATCGACTGCCCCGGAGAAACAGCCGGGAGCCTTTCCTCGTGGAAAAAGTGGTCAGGTATCGATGCCGGTGCCATTGCCTTTGGTCAGGGCATGGCCGTATCGGCAATGCAGCTTGCGGCCGCGGTTTCCGCTATTGCCAACGACGGAATTCTGATGAAACCCTATGTCGTTCAGGCCGTCACCGATCCAAATGGACGACTGGTTAAAAATACGGTACCTCAAAAAGTCCGACAGGTTGTTTCGCCGGAAACGGCTCGAACGGTGAGGAGAATCATGGGGACCGTCACCACCACCGGCGGTACCGGCGAACAGGCCGCACTGGAGGGCTATACGGTTTGCGGTAAAACCGGCACTGCACAAAAAGTCGACCACAACGGCACATATGCCAAGGGAAAATATGTCGCTTCCTTTGTCGGATTTGTACCGGCCCGGGCGCCTAAGCTGACCATTCTGGTGGTTATCGATGAACCGGAAAAACAACATTACGGTGGTATTGTGTCGGCTCCGGTCTTCAGGACAATTGCCGAAGAGTCCCTGAATTACCTGAACATCCCATTTCAGCAATCGAAAACGCCTTTAAGGGCCGCAAAAACAGACGAGGTAAGGGGATGAAACTCTCCAGTCTGCTGAAAGCGGCCCGGCCGCTGATTGAGGAAACGCCAATCTGTCACCCGACGCTTTCCAATGCCCATGATCCGGATATCCGATCCATTCACTACCGGGCCCAGGAGGTCACTCCCAGGGGTCTGTTTGCTGCTGTGCCCGGTCTTGCAGCCGATGGCCATGATTTTATAGACCACGCCCTGGAACGGGGCGCAACGGCGATACTGACTCAAAAAACAATAACCCAAGACACAACCGTTGTCACCGTTTCCAACACACGAAAGGCCCTGGGCGGTATATCCAGCGCCTTTTTCGGACGGCCGTCCGAACGCCTGTGTATAATCGGCATCACCGGCACCAACGGCAAAACAACCACCGCCTATCTGGTTGAAAGCATCCTTGCCGCAGCCGGGCACAAGGTGGGTCTTGTCGGCACCATTGACTATCATTATGACGGCAGAATCTACCCTAATCCTGTAACCACGCCGGAATCCCTGGATATCCAGCGTACCCTGTCTGAAATGCTGGTCTGCGGCGTAACCCATGTGGTTATGGAAATTTCATCCCATGCCATCGATCTTTTGCGTATCTGCGCCTGCTACCTGGATGTCGGCGTATTTACGAACCTGAGCCAGGATCACCTGGATTACCATGGAGACATGGATGCATACTGGCAGTGCAAAAAAAGATTGTTTACCACATTTTTAAACCAGGGACCCAAAAAACACAGGGCCCGTGCAGTCATCAACATCGATAATAAAAAGGGACGGAATCTGTTGGAAACACTTGATATGCAGTGCATTGGAGCAGGCAGCCGAGAAGGCGCCGTAATCCGGCCGGCAGACATATCCCACGCCCTTGAAGGGGTTGGCGGCAAAATCCATACTCCTGCCGGAACTTTGACATTCAGCTCCCCTCTGGTGGGTCGCCACAACCTGGAAAATATTCTATGCGCCGTCGGTGTAGGGATCGCTCTCGAAATGGATCTTGAGTCCATCCGGCAGGGAATCGAGCGGTTGCCCCATGTCCCGGGCCGTCTCGAACCGGTAGCTCCCGGCATATGGGACCGATTTGTGTATGTGGACTATGCTCATACGCCGGATGCCCTGGAAAATGTAATTCTTGCCATCAGGGCGGTCACTTCAGGCCGTATCATCTGTATTTTCGGATGCGGCGGAGACCGGGATCGCACAAAACGGCCCCAAATGGGTGAAATAGCAGGTCGTTTGTGTGATTTTTGTGTGATTACATCTGATAATCCCCGCACGGAAGATCCCATGGGGATCATTGATGAGATTGTCGGCGGGGTCCACGGAACAGCTTCTAAAAAGTACCGGCCGGCCGATCTTCAAAGCGGGTTTGCAAAAAAAGGATATTCGGTTGAAATGGACCGGGGCCGGGCGATCGATATTGGCCTCCGGGCGTCACGGCCCGGAGATGTTGTGCTGATTGCCGGCAAGGGCCATGAAAACTACCAGGTGATCGGCATGAAAACGATTGATTTTGACGATAAGAAGGTAGCTGAAAAAGCGATTGGCAGGTTACAGTCCGTGCAACAGAGAGGTGTTTAAAGATTTTACGGTTTCAAGCCGCTGCAGGAGGGGCCGGATCCTTCAATAGATAGAATATATGATTCAGGGGTTCAGCGCGTTGAAGGAACAGGTTTAGAAAATAAAAATGACAAAAAACACAGATCTCATCCCATGGTCCGTTCAGGACATCCTTGATGCCACGGGTGGTACCCTGGTCTCCGGACCACGAAATTGCAGCTTCAATGGCGTTGGGATTGACTCACGTACAATTACGACCCGAGACCTGTTTGTTGCCATTGCGGGCCCAACCCATGATGGCCATTTTTTTGCCGAAGATGTTATCAAATCGGGAGTTCACGGTCTGGTCGCCGATCGGCATAAAATCGACAGCCTGCCCTGCGACCGGTGGCAAAAACAGGCGGTTGTCTGTGTTGCCGTGGATGATACGACCCGTGCACTGGGCGACCTGGCCGCATTCAATCGGCAGCGTACCCGTGTTTCGGTGGTGGCGGTTACCGGGTCAAACGGAAAAACCTCCACCCGGGCAATGGTCATTGCGGTCATAGCCGGGCATCATGTCACACTGGCGCCAAAGGGTAATTTTAACAATGACATCGGGCTGCCATTGACCCTTTTGCAATTGACCCCGGCGCATCAATGGGCCGTTTTGGAACTGGGTATGAATCATTTCGGAGAGATCCGGCGCCTGGCTGAAATCTGTTCACCGGACATGGGCATCATCACCAACATCGGGCCGGTCCATCTGGAAGGCTTAGGCTCCATTGACGGCGTCATGCAGGCCAAGGCTGAGTTGTTTGAAAAAATAAGACCCGGCGGGACCATTATTTTAAATGCCGATGATCCCAGGACCCTGCAACTGGCCCAGAAACAGGTGCTTCCGGTACTGTTGTTTGGAATGGGGGCAAAGGCTGATATCAGAGGCAGAGCCATTGAGGGGCCATATCGGAAAAATTCTTTTGTCCTTGAATTGCCGGGGCAGAAAATTCGCGTTGACCTTCAGGCCTATGGGGGCTTCATGATTGCCAATGCCCTGGCCGCTGCAGCCGTTGGGTATCAAATGGGGTTTTCCATCGACGAAATCAAAATCGGTCTGGAAAGTTTCAGGACTGTGCCCGGGCGTATGAATCTTATGCAAACATCCATGGGGTTGAATATTATCGATGACGCGTACAATGCCAACCCTGTCTCAATGGCGGCGGCCATAAGGACACTCATG
Source organism: uncultured Desulfobacteraceae bacterium (assembly GCA_964522985.1). Taxonomy (GTDB): domain Bacteria; phylum Desulfobacterota; class Desulfobacteria; order Desulfobacterales; family 4572-123; genus 4572-123. The sequence goes on along the minus strand of CAZFXX010000009.1, from coordinate 16,083 downwards.
GTACTCGCTGCCGGTAAACCCAACCTCATGGTTGCCGGCGATATGCTTGAACTTGGTGAGGCGGCCTTTTCACTTCATTTTGAAATCGGAGAGAAAGCGGCCCGGGCAGGAATTGGCCGTCTTTACTGTACCGGCATTTTTTCACAAACCATTGCCGATGGGGCACTTGCCCAGGGGATGGACGACCGCCATATTTTTATCGGTACCCAGGCGGAAATTATCGACGACCTCAAGCAGAACCTGCGCCCTGGTGACTGGTTACTGATAAAAGGGTCCCGGGGAATGGCTCTGGAAAAGACCGTCAAAGAAGTCGGAAATTGGGCAAATAAGTAATGATTTATTATATTTTTTATCCTTTGCATACCGCTTTTTCGGGTTTCAATGTATTTCGGTACATTACCTTCAGGACCATCTGGGCCGGTCTTACGGCCCTGTTGATCTGTTTTTTTCTGGGCCCCTGGGTCATCCGGAAACTCACAGCCCTGCAGGTCAGGCAGTACGTCCGAAATGATGGGCCCCAAACGCATCTTAAAAAAGCCGGGACACCGACCATGGGCGGCATTCTGATTATCTCTTCGGTGGTCGTATCCACACTGCTGTGGAGCGATCTGTCCAACACTTTTATCTGGATCGTTTTGCTGGCAACCGTCGGGTTTAGCGGTGTGGGATTTGTCGATGATTATCTGATGCAGATAAAAAAGCAGAGTAAGGGGCTGAGCGCCTGCAGCAAGATGGCCATGCAGATTGTCATAGCGCTTCTGGCCGGGGTCCTGGTTTATGCCAATCCGGGTTTTGATACCTGTGTCACACTGCCGTTTTTTAAAAATATTTCACCGGATCTTGGCTGGGGGTATATTTTTTTTGCGGTCATTGTGATTGTTGGGGCCTCCAATGCCGTCAACCTCACCGACGGTCTGGACGGGCTGGCCATCGGCCCGGTGACCGTGGCTGCCGGTACTTATATGATTTTTGCCTACATTGCCGGACATGTGAAAATTTCCGGCTACCTGCAGGTCGGCTATGTTGCCGGCGGCGGTGAAATGGCTATTTTTTGCGGTGCCCTGGCCGGGGCCGGGCTGGGTTTTTTATGGTTCAATGCCTATCCGGCCCAGATTTTCATGGGGGATGTGGGCTCTCTGCCCCTGGGCGCGGCCTTGGGAACGGTGGCCGTTATCACCAAGCAGGAGATACTGCTGGTGCTGGTAGGGGGCTTGTTTGTGGTCGAGGCCCTGTCGGTTATTTTCCAGGTGAGTTTTTTCAAGGCCACGCATGGCCGCAGGATTTTGAGAATGGCGCCGCTGCATCACCATTTTGAACTGAAAGGGTGGCCTGAGCCCAAGGTGATTGTCCGGTTCTGGATTATCGCTATTATGCTGGCGCTGATTTCTATGAGTACTTTGAAGCTCAGGTAGGGGTTAAATGAAAATTATGAATGATGAATAAGGCTGAAGGTGGACTCACCGGGCGGGCTGTGTCCACCACTAGTCGGAATAACTTTAGCCTAAATATCCTTCAACCTTCAGTTTAGTCGAATATGACACTTTCAAATCAAAAAATACTGGTTGTTGGTCTTGGCAGATCCGGTTTTGCAACTGCCTGCTTTGCCGCCCGGCAGGGTGCCGCGGTTACGGTGACCGATATGGCCCCGGAAAAGGATCTGGTCGAGTCTGCCGCCCGGCTTCGTGAAATGGGTGTCTGCCTGGAACTGGGCGCGCACAAACCAGCGTCTTTTGAAACGGCCGATCAGATTGTGATCAGCCCCGGGGTGCCCCATACCATTGCGCCGATCAGACGGGCACTGGCCTGTGGGGTACCTGTTGCCGGTGAGCTTGAGTTTGCCGTACGTTTTGTCAGGGAGCCGGTGATTGCCATTACCGGGACCAACGGCAAAACCACGACCACCGAATTGACCGGCCAGATGCTTAAAAATTCCGGTTTTCAGGTTTTTACAGGGGGAAATATCGGGACACCTCTGATCGTTTATGCTGATAAAGGCCCTAAGGCCCAGAGAATAGTTCTGGAAGTCAGCAGCTTTCAGCTAGACACGATCAGCACTTTTCGTCCTCAGGTTGCCGTACTGCTGAACATCCGTCCGGACCATCTGGACCGTTATCCGGATTTTTCAGCCTATACCGAATCAAAGTTCAGGATTTTTGAAAATCAGAAAAAAACTGATATCGCCATTTTAAACGGGTTTGATCCACTGATCGAAAAAATGGGCCGAAACATCGAAAGCCGGAAAGTGTACTTTGCAGATAAAGACAAAAAGCAGGCTGGTGCCCATATCAAAACGGACGGTATTTTTATAGATGCCTGTTTTGGTATGCCCGGGGCAGCAGATATAAAGCCGTCTGCCGGGGTTGCACAGGGAGACGGGATCTTTTTGGACCTGGCCGGCATTAACATCCTGGAACCGCATAATCTGGAAAATGTCGCCGCCGCAGCTCTGACGGCACTGGCGGCCGGCGCAACAGAAAAAGGCATCCGGTCGGCCCTGCGCGAATTTAAGGGCCTGAGCCATCGGATTGAACATATCGCAACAATCAACAATGTCCGGTTTATTAACGACTCCAAGGCCACCAATGTGGATGCCGCAGCCAGAGCCCTGGAATGCTTTAACACACCTGTCATACTGATTATGGGCGGTCGCAACAAAGACAGTGATTTTTCGGTACTTCGCCCTCTGGTTCGGCAGCATGTGAAATATTTGATTCTTATAGGGGAAAGCGGCCGTGAAATAGCGGCGGCCCTGGCAGGGGAAGTCGACTGTGCCCCTGGGTTTGCGCCGGATATGCAGACAGCGGTGTCCATGGCCGGCCAGAGGGCGGTTTCCGGCGATGTGGTACTGTTATCCCCGGCCTGCGCCAGTTTTGATATGTTCACCGGTTACGTCCAGCGGGGTGAGGTGTTCACTGCCGCGGTGAAACAATTAAAATGAAAAAAGAAACGGGAAGAACTAAAAAACGTTTCAAGCCGGCGGCCTATGATCTCAAGCTGCTTTTTCCGGTACTTTTTCTGGTGGGTATCGGTATTGTAATGATATACAGCTCCAGCAGTGCCCTGGCTTTGAAAAAATATAAAACCGATTACTATTTTCTGGTCAAACAGGGGATTTTTTCAGTGATCGGTATCGTGGCCCTGGTGTTTTGTCGTCATTTTCCCTACCGGTTTTATCGCTCACTGGTATACCCGATCCTAATCATGGCCTGGCTTTTGCTGCTGGCTGTCCTGGTGACGGCTTGGGGACATTCCGCAGGAGGCGCTCTGCGGTGGCTGAGGTTCGGGTTTTTCAGCTTCCAGCCGTCCGAATTCGCCCGTTTTGCCCTGATTATTTTTTTGGCCTATTCCATGAGTAAAAAGGAGGGTCAGTTAAAGGAATTTTTCGTTGGGTTTTTGCCCCACGTGCTGATACTGGGCATTTTTACGGGATTGATTATGCTGCAGCCTGATTTCGGTTCCGCAGTGATGCTGGCAGTTCTTACCTGGATCATGCTTTTTTTGGGCGGGGTCCGGCTGCGGCATCTGGGATTGGCCCTGCTGATTTTGCTTCCCATCGGATATTTTGTAATGATCAATGCCAGTTATCGTTTTTCACGACTCATGAGTTTCATGGATCCCTGGCAGTATCCCACTGATGCCGGCTACCAGATCATCCACAGTCTGATGGCCTTTGGTACCGGTGGGCTCTGGGGTACAGGTATCGGCAAAGGGTATCAAAAACTTTTTTATCTTCCCGAGCCCCATACCGACTTTATATTTTCAGTCATCGGTGAAGAACTCGGCCTGATCGGGGTCATTGCAATCATAGGGCTTTACATTCTTATTTTTTGGAGGGGGCTTATCATCGCAAGGACCACATCCGATACTTTCGGCATGTTTGTGGCCGCCGGCCTCACAATTTCTATCGGGCTGCAGGTCTGCGTGAACATGGGTGTCACACTGGGGCTTTTGCCCACCAAGGGGCTGAGTCTGCCCTTTTTAAGTTACGGCGGATCATCATTGCTGCTAAACATGGCGGCAGTGGGCATATTGATGAATATAGGAGCAAACAGTGGCAAACGGGCCTGAGCTGAAAAATGGAAAAACAATTGCAGACGCAAGCGGTACAACAACCGTACTTCGTCGGCAAGGCCCGATAAAAATAATGATCGCCGGGGGCGTCACCGGGGGCCATCTCTTTCCAGGCATTGCCATTGCGCAAGCCTTTGAAGCAAAAGATCCCCGCAGCCATATTGTTTTTGTGAGCATTGGCAATGCGCTGGAGCGGTTAACACTTTCTAAAAAGGGCTTTGAGCTCAAAGTGATCAGGGTCGAGGGGTTTAAGCAGCGGGGCGTTGTCAACCAGGCAAAGGCCCTGTTGAAAATTCTACCTGGAATTTTTCAATCGATACGAATCATTAAAAATTTTCGGCCTGACCTGGTCATTGGCCTTGGCAGCTATGCCGCAGGACCGGTGGCGGTGGCGGCATGGTTTTTGAAAATTAAAATCGTGCTGCACGAACAGAATATTCTGCCCGGGTTGACCAATCGGATGCTTGCAAGGATAGCCGATCAAATCTATGTATCATTTGAAAATCCGCCGGTAATTTTCAGCCGAGCCAAAACAAGAATAACCGGTAATCCGGTCCGGCGTGAGATTCTGCAGACCACCGGCAGGGAACGTGGGGGGAAAAAGGCATTTACGGTTCTGATCCTCGGCGGCAGCCAGGGTGCACACAGCATCAACATGGCCATAGCAGATGCATTACAGCATATTTCGGATAAAAATCGGTTTTTCTTTATCCACCAGACCGGCGCCAAGGATCTTGACAAGATTAGCCAGGCCTATCTGGAAAAGCGTATGCCCGGGAAAGTTCGGGCCTTTTTCAGCGATATGGCAGAGCCGTACAGCCTTTCCGATCTGGTTGTCTGCCGGGCAGGGGCTACCACCGTGGCTGAAGTAACGGCCCTGGGAAAAGCGGTGATTTTTATCCCTTTTCCGTTTGCCGCCGATAATCATCAGGCCTTAAACGCACGTATGCTCAGTGATGCCGGGGCCGCCGAAACCATACTGGAAAAAGATCTTGACGGGCGGTTGCTGGCGCGGCGGATTGACTATTATGAAAAGCATCCCCAGCAGCTTGTCGGCATGGCCGCGCAGGCTGCGGATCTGGGCCACCCCGATGCGGCCGAAGCGATTGTCGCGGATTGTTACCGATTACTTTCCAGAGGCTGAATTTTTAATGTCTAATTTTCAATTTCAATGTTCCGTGGACGGTTACAATGAATGATGCCCTTTGGCGTCGGGCGGTACTAGGTAAAGACAGAAAATAATGTATCAAAAAAAATATCATATCCACTTTGTAGGCATCGGCGGTATCGGCATGAGCGGTATCGCCGAGCTGTTGTTAAACTTGGGATACCAGGTTTCCGGATCCGATATAAGGTCATCGGATATTACACGCAACCTCCAAGTCCTGGGCGGCATTTTTTTTGAGGGGCATGCCGGAGAACAGATCGCCGGTGCCGATGTGGTGGTGACGTCATCGGCCATCAGTCCCGATAATCCGGAAATTCAGGCTGCTCAGAGGGCCGCCATACCGGTTATTCCCCGCGCTGAAATTCTGGCCGAACTCATGCGTTTGAAATACAGCATTGCCATAGCCGGCGCCCATGGCAAGACATCCACGACGTCTCTGGTATCCTCAATCCTGGATCGCGGCGGCCTGGATCCAACCGTGGTGATCGGCGGCAAACTGAAAAGCATCGGGTCCAATGCACTGATGGGCAAGGGAGAGTTTATTGTGGCCGAAGCCGATGAAAGCGACGGATCTTTTCTAAAATATTCTCCCAGTATTGCCGTGGTCACCAACATCGATCGTGAACATCTCGATTTTTACAAGGACCTGGATGAAATCAAACAGGTTTTTTGCGATTTTCTGGATCGGATTCCTTTTTACGGGCTGGCTATCCTTTGTCTGGACAACGAGCCCATTCAAAGCCTGATCCCGAAAATAAAAAAACGGTTTACAACCTACGGCATGACCAGCCAGGCGGATTTTCAGGCCCGGGATGTCGTATTCGAGGGGCTCAAGACCCGTTTCGCCGTTTATCACCAGGGTACGGTACTGGGCGAGGTTACATTAAATCTGCCCGGTGTCCATAACGTGTATAACGCGCTGGCCGGCATTGCCGTCGGAAATGAACTGAATATTCCTTTCAGCGTTATCAGGGATGCTTTAGAAACGGTTGAAGGGGTCCAGCGTCGTCTGGAAATCAAAGGCCGGGCCCTTGGTATCGTTGTTGTGGACGATTACGGTCATCATCCCACGGAAATTAAAACCACCCTGCAGGCAGTCAAAAAAAGCTGGCCTGACCGGCGCAGGGTAGTGGTGTTTCAGCCGCACCGCTACACCCGGACCCGGGCCCTGTTTGATGAATTCAGTCGCTGCTTTTACCAGTCCGACCTGCTCATGGTGCTACCCATATATGCAGCCAGTGAAAAGGAGATTGCGGGGATTGACAGCCGCAGCCTGGCGGAAGCCATTCGTCGGCATGGTCATAAACAGGTAATGTATGTTGACGGTTTTGAGGCGGCTGTTGAAAAGCTGCATTTGATTCTCGGCAAGGGAGATCTCCTCCTTACACTGGGGGCAGGGGACGTATGGAAAGTCGGGGCAACCATACTCGGTAAAATGAGGAAACAGTGAACGAAGAAACCCGCCAGTGGCTTTCAGGTCGTTTCGGCAGAAGTCTCCGGTTTGACGAATCCATGTCAAGACATACCTCATTTAAAGTTGGGGGGCCTGCAGACATCCTGGCGTTTCCTGAAAATATTGAAGATCTGATTGAACTGATCAACGGTTGCCGGAAAAGAAAACTTCCGCTGCTGGTCATGGGGGGCGGGACCAACACGCTGGTAAAAGAGTCAGGCATTCGGGGCATGGTTGTTATGTTGTCAAAAGGGTTTGATAAGATCAGAAAAAAACGTCTTGAAACCGAACCAATCATCATTACAGCCATGGCAGGGGCCAGGCTCGGCGCCCTGTGTACATTTGCAGTCAAACAGGGGCTCAAGGGTCTGAATGTTGTCACCGGTATACCCGGAAGTGTAGGTGGCGCGATCATGATGAACGCCGGAACGGCATCCGGATGTATGGCCGATATTTTGACCTCGGTAACGTTGCTTACGTCCCGCGGAAAGATAAGGACCCTAAGTCGGGATCAGTTACGGTTTGATTACCGGCAGATGACCGGAATCATCGGCAGTGACGAGAATTTGGACTCGGCCGTCATTATAGAAGGCAGTTTTGAACTGCAGCCCTTTGATACGCAGGCATTACAGAAAGAAGCCCGGGTGCTGATGCGCGAGCGCATGGAAAAACAGCCTGTCGGTTTACCCTGCGCTGGATGTATTTTTAAAAACCCCCCATCGGGAAAATCCGCCGGTCAACTCATGGAAGAAGCCGGATTGAAAAGCAAGCGCATTGGCGGGGCGCAAATTTCGGCGGTCCATGCCAATTTTATTGTCAACCGGGGCAATGCACGTGCGGCCGACATTCTGGAATTGATGGAAAATGCGCAACAAACCGTATTTGAAAAATTTAATATCAGGCTAGCGCCAGAGGTGAAAATTGTTGGGGCATAAGCAAAAGCCGAAAAATCACTACAAAAAAAAGAGCAGGCCGCGAAAAGGTGTATTTTTTGGAAAACGATTGGCATTCGGTTTGAAGGTATGCAGCGGTTTGATACTGCTGGCAGCCATAAGCTCTTTTTTTATATTCGGCTATGACCTGCTTACCCAGTGTGAATATTTCAGTGCCCGGGAAATCCGGGTTCAGGGAATAGATCGACTGGCCCGGGAGCAGATCTGCAGCCAGGCTCGGATCAGTCAGGGTGTCAATATTTTGCATGTCAATCTTGCATTGACCCGCAAAAGACTTATGGCCCATCCCTGGATTGATGATGCCGAAGTCCGTCGGGAACTGCCGGATGTCATTATTGTTAGGATTACAGAGCATATCCCACTGGCGTTGCTGGATCTGGGGCAGAAATTTATGATAGATACCAATGGTAAGATATTTAAGAAATACAGGCCCTCGGACCCTGGAAATCTGCCGATTATCATCGGGCTGACCTATTCCGATCTTAATGTTGATGATGCGCCCCTCAGCCCGGCCTACAGTTCTGTCCTTGATGTACTGAGGCTTGGGATGGACCGGAAAAGCGCGGTGCCGAACCATTTGATTAAAAAAATTCAGGTGGACCGGGAAATGGGATTGACCCTGCTGGCCTTTGATCGAACCACGATCATTAAACTGGGCTATGACAACTATCCGGACAAGTATATCCGGTTGAGAAATGTACTGAGCTACCTTCACGGGCAGTCGAATTTGTCGGATATTCGGCAGATTGACCTTAACAATATCGATCGTATTATCCTGAATACCAGCATGCCGGGAACAAGCGCCGACCACAAGGAGGTCTAAGTTGCAGGGAAATGAAAACATAATCGTTGGTCTGGATATCGGAACAACCAAGATGTGCGCCGTTGTCGGAGAGATCTCCGGCAATGAGATAAACATCATCGGCATCGGCACCCACCCTTCCATAGGGCTGCGCAAGGGGGTGGTGGTCAATATCGAATCAACCGTGGATTCCATTAAAAAGGCGGTTGAAGAGGCCGAGCTCATGGCCGGCTGCGAAATATCAGCTGTCTATGCCGGCATTGCCGGTGGTCATATTACGGGGTTTAACAGCCATGGTATCGTAGCCATCAAGGGCTCCGAAATTACACAAAATGATGTGGAAAGGGTAATCGATGCAGCCCGGGCCGTGGCGATTCCCATGGATCGTGAAGTCATCCATGTACTTCCGCAGGAATTTATCGTGGATGACCAGTCCGGTATTCAAAATCCGGTAGGAATGGCAGGGGTTCGCCTGGAAGCCAAAATTCACATTGTCACCGGGGCCGTCACTTCGGCCCATAATATTGTTAAATGTGCCAACCGCAGCGGTCTTGATGTTTGTGATATTGTTCTGGAATCGCTGGCTTCCGGGGAGGCGGTCCTCACCGAGGAGGAAAAGGAGCTGGGTACGGCACTCCTCGATCTGGGGGGCGGGACATCTGACCTGGCAGTTTTTTCAGGTAAAAATATTAAGCATACTTTTGTGCTGGCCCTGGGTGGCAACAATTTGACCAATGATATTGCCATCGGGTTAAGAGCGCCGCTGACAGAAGCCGAAAAAATAAAGAAAAAATACGGTACGGCCCTGACTCGCGACATCAACGGAGAAGAAACCATCGAGGTGCCGGGTATGGGCGGACGCAAACCCCGTAAGCTGCCCCGCCAGATTCTTGGGGAGATTCTGGAACCCCGCATGGAGGAGATATATACCCTTATCCGGAGGGAAATCTACCGGGCAGGAATGGAAGATCTTATTACCTCCGGAATGGTCCTCACAGGCGGAACGGCTCTGCTTGAAAACGCCGTCGAAGTTGCCGAATCCATATTCAACGTACCCACCCGTCTGGGCAGACCCATGGGCATCAGTGGTCTGGTGGATGTTGTCAACAATCCCATGTATGCCACTGGGGTGGGGCTGGTCATATATGGTGCACGCCATCAAGTGCGGAAAAAATTCAGAATTCGGGACAAAAATATTTTTAACCGCGTGATGACCCGTATGAAAAAATGGTTCAGGGATGTAATTTAAGCAAATCAGTGTTTAACCGAAGACTAGATATTATCAACCAAACAAAGGGGGGAAAATGTTCACTTACGTAGAAAATGAAAAATCGGCAAAAATAAAGGTGATCGGTGTTGGCGGGGCCGGTGGTAATGCCATCAACAACATGATTGAATCCCAGTTGAAAGGGGTGAAGTTCATCGTGGCCAACACCGATGCCCAGAGTCTTGAGACATCCAAGGCAGCGGTGAAGATTCAGATAGGGGAACGGTTGACAGGGGGGCTCGGGGCCGGCGCCAATCCTCAGGTCGGCCGGGATGCGGCCCTTGAAAACGTAGAGGCTATTCAAAGTTCTCTGGCGGATAGTCATATGGTATTTATAACCGCGGGTTTCGGCGGTGGCACCGGTACCGGGGCCGCACCGGTAATTGCCGAAATTGCAAAGGAGATGGGTGCCCTGACGGTAGCGGTGGTGAGCCGGCCGTTTTCATTCGAGGGTAAAAAGCGCGCCCGTCTGGCGGAAGAGGGGATCAATGCCCTGAAAGATGTGGCGGATACGGTCATCACGATTCCCAACGACCGTCTCAGGGGGCTGGCCTCTAAAAACGCAAAAATGGTCGATATGTTTAAAAAAGCCGATGAGGTCCTGCTGCACTCGGTAAAAGGCATTACCGATCTGATCATGATGCCCGGTCTGGTGAATCTCGACTTTGCCGATGTACGAACCACTATGTCCAGGGCCGGGTTGGCCATCATGGGCATCGGTATTGCCAGCGGTGAAAATCGGGCCGTGGAAGCTGCCGAACGGGCCATTTCCCATCCGCTCCTGGAAGATATTTCCATTTCAGGGGCCAAGGGCGTTTTGATGAACATTAGCTGTACCAGTGATCTGACCATGGAGGAGATGACCGAAGCCTCCGATAGAATTTACCAGGAGGTTGGCGATGATGCTGAGATTATCTGGGGGACGGTTATCGATGACAGCCTGGGAGATGAAATGCGGGTCACTGTTATTGCCACAGGTATCGGTAACGGGCCCGGCAATCTTGCTCGTCCTGCCAAAATTGAGAAGTTTGCACCACGGGGCAAAATAAGAGATCTTACCCCGGCTGAAATGCAGGCGGCGACCCACCTTGATGAGCCGACTTTCCTGCGGGAACAGAAAGCCGTTGGTGAATCATCCGGGGCCACTTATCGGGGCTACAAGGGGATTATAATCGATAATAATGACCTTGATGTACCGACTTTTCTAAGAAGGAAAGCCGACTGATTACTGCCGGAATACAAAATCAATAAAGCGTAAACTATTTTTGATTTATCATGAAAGATACCCATTTTTTCATTTAATACCACCTGAGTACAGGAGGGATAACTAATGAATAAAACAAAACAAAAGCGTGTTCTATCAGGTAAAGACAGGCGCCTGCAGATTGAAAGAAGGCAGTTTAGCTATACACTTCATATCCCGGAAAGAAGATCATGCGGTGAACGCAGGGCACGAATGGCGGCAAATCAGGTCATTTATTTTATCACAGCGGATAAGCCCGAAAGCGTTATGGCTGCCTGAAGTCTGCATCATGCGCCTACTAACGGACAGCAGATGTCGCGGATGTATAGGCTGGCCTATGTTGAATTCCAGAATAAAGATTATTGCCGGGTGCTGATGGGTATAAAAAACAGCAGGGTAGACAAAAGATTTATTGAAAAAGAGACCGGAGCGATTCGCAAACAGTGGCGCAATCGGATCAGCCTGGCCCTTATCTATCCGAATCGTTATTTTGTCGGCATGTCCAATCTGGGATTTCAAACAGTTTACCGCCTACTCAACAGTATGGACACGGTGGTGTGTGAACGGGTATTTTTACCGGAGCCTGAGACCGGGCCATCGCAGCCCATCGTTTCGGTTGAATCCGGGAGGCTTGTTACCGATTTTGAAATTATCGCATTTTCCATTTCTTTTGAAAACGATTATTCCAATCTTTTGTCAATCCTTGAGAAAACCGGCATCCCCCTCCTGGCCAGTCAACGAGGGACCCCCCTTCCTCTGGTTGTGGCCGGAGGGGTTGCCTGTTTTTTGAACCCCGAACCGATTGCCCCGTTTATCGACTGTTTCCTGATGGGAGAAGCCGAAGGCCTGCTTTCCGAATTTATTACCGGTTATGATGACAATTGTCGCGGTGGTGATGCCCCCAGGGGCAAATGCCTTGAAAAGCTGGCCCGTGGTGTTCCCGGCCTATATGCCCCCTCTCTTTATTGTCCGAGCTACAATGCCGACGGGACAACCCGCGGTCTTGAACCTGTAGCCGATGTTCCGGGAAAAATTCGTCGAGTTTATGTGCCGGACCTGTCGGCGATTTCAACCTGCAGTGCCGTCTTGACACCCGCCACAACTTTTGCAGATACCTATTTGATCGAGGTCAGCCGTGGATGTCCCCACGGATGCCGTTTTTGCACCGCTGGTTTCGTCTATCGCCCCCCGAGATTCAGGCCATTGGACCTGCTGGAAAAAAACATGGCCCGGGGCATTGCCGTTGCTGATAAAATCGGGCTGGTAGGGGCCGCTGTTTCAGATTTGCCATGGATTCGGCAACTATGTGCGGCATATGCCGGCCAAAGCAGGGTCTCTTTCAGTTCTCTGCGGGCCGATGCCATGGCACCTGAACTGGTGTCGACGCTCAGACAAAGCGGCGTCAAGACCGCAACCATCGCACCCGAGGCAGGGTCCGAGCGTATGCGCAAGGTCATCAATAAAGGGATCACCGAAGATGATATCCTTAATGCCGCCGAGGTCCTTGTCGCCGGCGGAATACCCAATATCAAACTCTATTTCATGATCGGCCTGCCCACCGAAACCATGGTGGATGTCCAGGCTATCGTTACCCTGTGCAGACAAATTAAAAGCAGATTTCTGCAATCCAGCCGGGTCCGAAGACATATCGGGGCACTCACCCTGAGCCTGAACTGTTTTGTGCCCAAGGCCGCTACGCCCTTTCAATGGGCACCCATGGATGATGTGGGCACATTGAATAAAAAGATCAAGCTGATTAAAAACGGCCTGAAAAGGGTTGCCAATGTCAGGGTCAATACCGACATACCGCGGCGGGCCTATGTCCAGGCACTCCTGTCACGCGGAGATCAAAAGGTTGCCAAGATTCTGTTGACAGCCCACGGCTATCATGGCAACTGGCCCCAGACCTTCAGGGCATCTCCCCTTGATGCCGATTTTTATGTCCGGCGCCAACGCGGCGCAGATGAAGTTTTCCCCTGGGATTTCATTGACTGCGGGGTAAAAAAATCTTTTTTGAAAAAAGAATATATGCGTGCGTTTCAGGAAAGATCGTAATCGCCATTCCCCATGCGGCCATGCGTTGCAGGTAGGGTATGTGAAAGTAAATAACAATTTAAAATTAATCGATATTTGTTGAAAATTGAGCCATGTTTTTTATGGAAATGAGTAAAACCTCAGGATAAAAAAATACTTGAAAGATTAAAGATGGTATGTTAGCTCTTGCATTTGTTTTATCGATGTTCATACAGCTTTTGTTACATGTCCAAATTGTGAAAGGAATTCGGTAACATGACCTCCAAGAAGGAATTGAAGTTTGCCTACCGCCTTGCAATTATCCTTATGGTTTTAGGGATACTCTGCTATGCGGCCTTTTCCCAGAAGATTCCGGATACACCGATGAGAATGATGTTTCAAAGCGCAGCCGGGAAGATTCTTTTTGATCATCAAAGCCATAATGCCGACTATGGTATTGCATGCATTGACTGCCATCATCATTTTGAGGAAGATGAAACCGATTTTCGAGCCTGCGGCGATTGTCATGTCCATCCTGATTCGGAATCAGCTTCGACGGCATGTATGGACTGTCATGAAGAAGGGGATGTCGATCCCGGGGAAGATGCTCTGAAAAGGATGGACGCATTCCATAACCAGTGTATCGGCTGCCATCAGGAAAATGACATTGAACCTGTCCAATGCTCGGGATGTCATGTCATGTAGGTAGCATTTTTTCGGCCACGCTTGCTTGTCACCATTCAAAATTAAGGTTAAGCTTATGATAAAGAGAGCATTCTGGGGTTTAATGCCCCCCCAAATTGAATATGAACTGCTTTATGCCACACCGGTCGGGCCCAGAAGCATTCTGCCGTCGAAAACAGTTACGCTGCTGCTGCCCGGCAAATATGAACAAAAGGATAAACTGGCCTTGTACGCCGGGGATAGAATCCAAACTGGGCAAAAACTCCGTCCTTATGAAGATAACGACGCCTATGTCATATCGAGTGTGACCGGCACGGTTGTCGCTGTGGCGCCTTTTGCCGGTAATTTCGGGCAGGCATTCACGTCGATTACCATTCAGGTCGCTGAAAAAGAAAAAATCGATGGCGCCTTTGCCGCGGTCTGCAGCGATTCGGTGGGAAACGCCGTTACTGATTTTTTGGCCTGTGTACCGGGGAAACCGCCGTTGGAATTACTGACCAGGTCACAGACACCCATCCATACCCTTGTGATATGCGGTATGGACGCCGATTTGATGATTGCCACCAACCAGCATATTATTAAAACCCAGATCGACGCGGTGGCCCGTGGCATAAAAAGATTGAAAAATGCCTATGGTATCGAGAAAGTCATTATCGCCGTTCCCAGGGACTTGGTTTCCGGGTTCGGTCATGTGGGCGCTGATCTGATTGCCGTAGATACCGGCTATCCGTCCGCCAATCACCGTATGATCATGTATAAGGCATTGAAACAGGTCGTGCCAGCAGATAAAAACTGTGAAGACCTTGGTGTTTGTTTTTTCAGTGCTGAGGCGGTGGCTTCCATTGGAAGTGCCTTTGAAAAAGGCGAAATACCGGTTACCAAAACCATTACGTTGATCGACAAGGACATGAAGAAAATAATGATTTCGGCCCGCATCGGCACACCTGTTAGCGATATCCTCAGGGCCTGCGATGTATCTGTCAACGAACGGGATCGTATTATTTTCGGGGGTCCCATGACCGGCACGGCCGTCTTTTCGGAAGATCACCCCATCGGGCCGGATACCGATGCCATTATCGTGCAGGACAAAAAAGATGTTGCGCTGGTTTCGGATTATCCCTGTGTCAACTGCGGCGAATGCATACGAATCTGCCCGGCCAACATTCAGGTCAACATGTTGGTCCGCTTTTTAGAGGCCGGAGAGTATCAAACCGCTGCCGATGAGTATGATCTTTACTCCTGCATCGAATGCGGACTTTGCAGCCTCGTATGTGAGTCAAAAATTCCTATTTTTCAATATATTCGACTGGCAAAATATGAACTTGCCCGGAAGAAAGCAGCGGAGGCAATCGATGATGAATAACAAAAAGCTCATAGTATCCCATGCGCCGTTCTATCACAATGGCAGCAGGATTTCCTCTGCCAGCTATAATATTCTGGGGGCGACCCTGCCAGCCGTGCTGATGGGGATTTACATATACGGGGTACCGGCTTTGGGTGTGGTGGCACTGTCTGTTTCTTCGGCCATGCTCTGGGAGCTGCTCATGAACAGATTGATGAAGCTGCCGGTAACCATTGGTGACGGGAACGCAGCCCTTATCGGCATGCTTTTTGCCATGCTGGTTCCGGCGACCCTTCCCTGGTGGGTGGTCATCACTGGGACGTTTACAGCGATAGTCATCGGCCAGCAGATTTACGGCGGTATTGGCGGTAATCCGTTCAATCCGGTCATCGTGGCGCTGGTTATCCTCATGGTCTCATGGAAGGATATCTTTGATTTCGACACTGTCCTGCTTAACTATGATTTCGATTTTGCAACCGTCTATCCCCTGGCGGCACTGAAGCACTTTGGTTTGTCATCGGTGGACAGCTTTACGCCCGGTGCGCTTTTGATGGGACAGCAGACCGGGGGGCTCGGGTCAACCTTTGGGCTGGGAATTATTTTGGGCGGCATCTACCTTATTTTTAGAGGCTATATCCGTTGGGAAATATCCATTTCTTTTCTGGGGGGCGTACTGGTTACCGCATGGCTTTTTCAACTGGCTAATCCGGCTGTTTATGCGGGACCTGTTTTTCATCTTTTAACCGGTTATACCCTTATCGGGGCTTTTTTTCTGGCCACTGAAAATTCCTCCTCGCCGGTTAATTTTATCCCGATGCTGATTTACGGTGCCGGGGGCGGTATCATGACGGTTCTTATTCGCAACATCGGTATTTATGTTGACGGCGTTTTTTTAGCTATTCTTCTTATGAACCTGATTAATCCCCTGCTGGATAAAATCAGACCCAACGCACTTGGAAAGGTAGTGTAAAATGCGCGAAATGATAAAGATGGTGGTTGTTCTTACCCTTCTGAGCGCTGTGTCGGGAGGTTTGCTTGCGGCGGTACGCAACGGAACAAAAGACAGGATTGAAAATCAGCAGCTTCA